>NZ_KV791343.1:0-20865 GCF_001807895.1 Stenotrophomonas sp. HMSC10F07 | reverse complement strand
GGCCGGGCCCCGGAGGGGTACTTGCAGCGGCCCCCGCAACCGGACCCACCCCGCCTACCCTCAGGAAACCCACTTGGGCTGTTGCTTTTGCTGTTGCTGGGGTTGCCGGCCAACGGCCGGCACTACCGCGGGTGCAGGGCCGCAGGCCCTGCCGACCAACCCACTACTTGGCAGCCGCGATCTGCTTTTCGATGTCGGCGGCGGTCACCGGGCCAAGGAACGTGTGCGCCAGCTTGCCCTGCGGGTCCAGCAGATGCGTCAGCGGCAGGCCACGCGGCGTGGCGAAGTCGGCCGGCGGATCGAACGGGTCCACGATCACGATCGGATAGGTCACCGGATGCTTGGCCAGGAACGACTGCATCTCCGGCACTTCGATGTCCTCGTAAGCCAAGCCGACCACTTCGATGTTGCTACGCATCGCATGCAGGGCCGACAGCTCGGGCATCTCCTTGCGGCACGGCGCGCACCAGGTCGCCCAGAAGTTCACCACCACCCACTTGCCGCGATGCGCGGCCAGGTCGTAGTCGCTGCCATCCACCGCCTTCATCTTCAGCGTCGGGAACTCGGCGGTGGTGCGCTCGGCCGGGGTTTCCTCGACCGGTGCCGGCGTGCTCGGCGTCGGTGCCTGCGCCGGTGGCTGGCTGCTGGCCGGTGCCGGCTCCTGGGCCGGTTTGCAGGCCGCCAGGGCCAGCAGCAGGGTCAACGGGAGCAGCAGCGGCAACGACGTCTTGCGGGTCATGGGGTGTCTCCAGAGTCGGTATAGATATCACTGACCTTGCGCTTCAGGCGTTCGCGCAGGGGCAGTCGCAGGTCATCCAGCGCCGCCAAGGCGGCACGGCCCAGGCTGTCGTCGCGGTACGGGAGGTGCTGCTCGGCTACCGGGATGCGCAGCTGGGTGCATTCGTACAGATCGGCCAGGCTGACCTGGTCCAGGTCGCGTGACAGCAGCCACTCGCCGCGCTCATCGCGGCGCAGCAGGTCGATCTCCTGCAGGTTGCAGATCAGGTCCTGCAGCAGTGAATCGGTCAGCATCGGCTCCAGCCGCAGGATCTCGTCATCGGCCAGGCCTTTGCCCTTGGCCCGTGCATGCTGGAAGCGGCCAAGCAGGCGCAGCAGCCCATAGAACTCGTACCCCTGCGGCAGGCGCAGCTCGACCGGCTGGTAGCGGAAGGCGGCCATCGAGGAGGCCAGCGACGCGCCCAGCAGCACCGCCACCCAGCACAGGTAGATCCACAGCAGCAGGATCGGCACGAAGGCGACCGTGCCATACAGCTTCTGATAGGACTGGAAGCTGCCCAGATACGCGCCGATGCCCCACTTCACCAGTTCAAGGATGACCGCCGCCAGGATCGCGCCGGGCACGGCATGCCGCCATTTCACCGTGTGGTGCGGTACCACGCGGAACATCAGCGTGATGCAGACGAACTCGATCAGGATCGGTGCCAGCCGCAGCGCCAGTTCGGCCAACCAACGGCCCTCCTGGGTACCGAACAACGGCATCGCGAACACCCTCGCCGATACTGCCAGCGATGCGGCGGCAAGCATCGCGCCCAGGGTCAGCACGGTCCAGTAGACCAGGAAGCGGGTCAGCTTGGGCCGGCTCGAGCCGACCCGCCAGATCTGGTTGAAGGTCTCTTCCACGCTGTTGAGCGTGATCAGCAGTGAGGCGACCAGTGCGATGAAGCCGGCGGCCGTCAGCTGGCCGGCACTCGCCGAAAACTGCCGCAGGTAACCCTCGGCCGCGCGCGCAGCAGAGGGCACGAAGTTGGAGAACACGTAGTCGCTGAGCTGATCGCTCCAGCGGTCGAAAACGGGAAAGGCCGAGAGCACGCCGAATACCACGATGGCCAGCGGCACCAGCGCGAACACCGTGGTGTACGCCAGCGCCGCCGCTGCCTGGAACAGGCGGTCGTCGAGGAAGCGATGCCACAGGAAGCGGCCGAAACTGATGGCCCGTGCGCGATCCCGCGCGCGCTCCATCCACAGGTTGAGCGTATCCAAAGGTTCCATCGGTGGAAGGGTACCCGATGCGGAATGCTCGCAGGATAGCCATACTGGTGGCCACACGACGAGGAGAAGCGGGCACGATGGGCGAGATTCTGGTGCTGTATTACAGCCGGGGCGGTTCGGTGGCACGGCTGGCGCGCCAGATCGCGCGGGGCATCGGCGAAGTGCCGGGCATGACCGCGCGCCTGCGCACGGTGCCGCCGGTGGCCGCAGTGACCCAGACCGCGCAGCCGCCGGTACCCGAAGATGGCGCCCCCTATGTAAGCGTGCAGGACCTGGTCGAATGCCAGGGCCTGCTGCTCGGCAGCCCGACCCGCTTCGGCAACATGGCCGCGCCGGTGAAGCATTTCCTGGATGGGCTGGGCGCCGAATGGGTCAATGGCACCCTGTCCGGCAAGCCGGCCGGCGTGTTCACGTCCACCGCATCCATGCATGGCGGCCAGGAATCGACCCTGCTGTCGATGCAGGTGCCGCTGCTGCACCATGGCTGCGTGATCGTCGGCATCCCGTTCACCGAACCGGCGCTGAGCCATACCACCAGTGGCGGCACACCCTATGGCGCCAGCCACGTAGCCGGTGCCGCCGACGACCCGCAGCCGACCGACGACGAAGCCGTGCTGGCGCGCGCGCTGGGGCGCCGGGTGGCCGGCATCGCGCAGCGGTTGGCCCGATGAGCGCCGCGCCGCGCACGGTCCTGCTGCTGGCCCTGATGGGGCTGGCCGCGCTGTTCGCGGGCTGGTTCATCAATGACAAGCACTGGCTGGCGACCCAGCTGGTGTTCACCGCACCGCCGCTGGCGCTGGCCATCGCCGTGCGCCTGGGCTGGCGCAAGGCCGGATTCTGGGCCTCGGTACTGGCGCTGGGCTGGTTCAGCCACGGCGTGATGAGCGCCTGGAGCCACCCGGAAACGCGCTGGCTGGCGCTGATCGAGATCGCGCTGGCCCTCCTGGTGATCTTCAGCGCCAGCCTGCCCGGCCTGCGCGCCCGCTTCGGCAAGCAACGCTGACGCTGCGCCCGCTGGGTCGTATCATCTGCATTCCTGGCCCCGCGCCGCAGTACCTGTCCTGGTTTCGCGCATGCACATGATGGAAGAGCTCCTGGTCGTCACCACCGGTGGCACGATCGACAAGATCTACTTCGACGACAAGTCGGACTACCAGATCGGCGATCCGCAGATCGGCATGATCCTGCGCGAGCTGGGCGTGACGTTCCGCTTCAACGTGATTCCGATCCTGCGCAAGGATTCGCTGCACATCAACGATGAGGACCGCGAACTGATCCGCGCCACCATCGCCGCGCAGCCGACCCGGCACGTCCTGGTGACCCACGGCACCGACTCGATGGTGCACACCGGCAAGGTGCTGGCGACGATCCCCGACAAGACCATCGTGATGACCGGCGCACTGAGCCCGGCACGCTTCCGCGGCTCGGATGCCGAGTTCAACATCGGCTGCGCGATCGGTGCGGTGCAGTCGCTGCCGAGCGGCGTGTACATCGCGATGAACGGGCGGATCTTCGACCCGCAGCACGTGCGCAAGAACGTGGCTGCGAACCGCTTCGAGTCGGTCTGAGGAACCGCGTGCCGACCAAGGTCGGCACCTGCCAGAGCACTGTCCTTGTAGTGCCGGGCCATGCTCGGCAACCGCGTGCCAGCGTGGCACAACGGTCGGCAGCCGGAGCAGCCGAGCATGGACTCGGCTCTGCAGAAGCGAAAACGCCCCGGCCGAAGCCAGGGCGTGCCCTTGGAGAGGGACTTGGGCTCAGTACTGGGCGTTGAGGGTCACGCCCGAGAAGGTGCTGTAGGCCTTCACCCGCACATACCATGTGCCGGCGGCAGGGCTGTTGATGGTGCAGGTCTCGCTGTTGCCACTCAGGTACGGACGGCAGGTGTAGCTGGTATCGGTCGGGGCACTGCCCTGGCGCACGTACAGGTCGGCATCGCCGCTGCCGCCACTGATCGTCACGCGCAGCTGGCTGCTACCGGCCGGAACGGCGACGGTGTAGTTCAGCTCGGCACCGGTTGCGGCGCCCAGGCCGGTCACCGGCACGTTGTTCTGCAGCACGTTGCCACCCGGGTTCGGGTTGCCACCGCCGTTGATCGCCGCAGCCACGGCCGCGTTGGCGTCGACGATGCCGGCGCCGCAGCCACCCGAGCAGGCGCCCGGCAGCGGGCGTGCAGTGCTCTTGATGATGCTTTCGACCTGCGCCGGGCTCAGCGGGCTTGGCGCGACCGACTGCATCAGCGCAACCACGCCGGCCACGTGCGGCGCCGCCATCGAGGTGCCGTTGTACGACGCGTAGCTGGCGCTGCCAGGCGTGGTGGTGCCGGTGTTGAGGGTGGACAGGATGCTCTGGCCCGGTGCTGAGATGTCGATGCCGGTGCCGTAGTTGGAGAAGCTGGCACGCGCACCGGCCGAGGTTGTGGCCGCCACGGCAATCACGTTCGGGCAGTTGGCCGGCACCGACGAGGACACGTTGGTGTTGCTGTTGCCGGCGGCGACCACCACGGTGGTGCCACGGCTGACTGCGCCGTTGATGGCGTTCTGGTAGGTGGTGGAGCAGCTGCCGCCACCCCCCAGCGACATGTTGATGACTTCGGCCGGATTGGCGTTGGCCGGCACGCCACTGACGGTGCCGCCAGAGGCCCACACGATCGCGTCGGCGATGTCGGAGGTGTAACCGCCGCACTTGCCCAGCACGCGCACCGGGACGACCTTGGCATTGAACGCAGTACCGGCCACGCCGGTGCTGTTGTTGGTCACCGCCGCCACAGTGCCGGCGACGTGGGTACCGTGCCAGCTGGAGTTGGAGGCCGGGATGCCCGAGCCGCACTCGTTGGCGCCGTACCAGTCGCCCTCGTCATTCGGGTTGTTGTCGCGGCCACCGCCATCGCGCGCCATCGCGGCATCGCTGATGAAGTCATAGCCAGGCAGGATGTTGGCGTTGAGATCGGGATGGTTGGTGATGCCGGTATCGATCACGGCCACCACCACGCCGGTGCCGGTAGCCTTGTCCCAGGCCGGCTGCACGTTGATCGACGCGTTGGAGGTACCGAAGCCCCACTGCTCGCTGAAGCGGGTGTCATTCGGGGTCAGCGTCGCACGCATGATCTGGTCGACTTCGACGTATTCCACGTTCGGGTCGGCGGCGAGCTTGCGCATCAGCAGCTCGGATTCGGCCTGGTCAAGCGGCCGATCGGTCCTGACCAGGGTCGGGCCAACGGCCAGCTTGCGGACCTCCTGCAGGCCCAGCGCGCGGCCCTGGCTGCTGGCCAGGCCGGCGGCGGCACTCTTCAGCGAAGAGGCCAGTGCGGTGGTGTTGGCCACCGGCGCACTACCGTCGCGGTACTTCACGATGAAGCGCTGGTGCGTCGGCGCGGACTGCAGGCCGCTGAGCTGGACGTCACCGGCCAGCGCAGGCGTGGCCAGCAGCAGCGATGACAGAACGGACGCACCAAGGACCACCCACACTCGACGCACACGCGGTTGCGTTACCTGGGACATCGTATTTCCCTTTCTTGTGGTGTGAATGCCGGAATCGGCAGAAGCACCGGCCCGAACCCTGGGCTGGCTTGCGTTGGCGAGGTTCGAAGTCCGGCGAGTCAGCGGATCCCCCTAACGATCCGCCGTGCAGATGACGCTAATGGCCGAAACCGGACACCACAAGATTTTCAGCGTCTTTTCAGCAAGATGAAATGTTCGTTCTGAGACTTTTCGGGTCGAGGGTTTGTGAAGGTGAAGGAACTTTCTCGTGCCCTGCACAGACCTGACTGGGTCGTCACGTGTCCTGGAATGACTTTGCCGACATCGGCGTCCACCGATCCGGGGTCAGATCCCTTTTCACGCGGAAAGGGATCTGACCCTTGGCCTGAAACGCAGAAAGCCCGTCGCGGGGACGGGCTTTCCAGAAGCGCAGCCGGGCGCGGGCTCGGCTCTACGATTCGATGTGGGCGATCAGCCCAGCTTGACCAGCCAGTTGTGGCGGTCCGGCAGGCGGCCATACTGGATATCGGTCAGTTCCTTGCGCAGCGACATGGTGACTTCGCCGGCCGGCGCGTTGATGTCGCCCACCGAGAAGCCCTCGCCCTTCAGCTGGCCGATCGGGGTGACCACCGCGGCGGTGCCACAGGCAAACACTTCGCTGATCGCACCGGAGGCGACGCCGTCCTTCCACTCGTCGATGCTGACCTTGCGCTCTTCGACCTTCATGCCACGGTCGCGGGCCAGCTGCAGGATGCTCTCGCGGGTGATGCCCTCGAGGATGCTGCCCGACAGTTCCGGGGTGACCAGCGTGCCGTCCTTGTAGACCAGGAACACGTTCATGCCGCCCAGTTCTTCCAGGTACTTGCCTTCGACCGGGTCGAGGAACAGCACCTGCGAGCAGCCCTGTGCCTGCGCCTTCTGCTGCGGGAGCAGCGAGGCGGCGTAGTTGCCACCGCACTTGGCAGCACCGGTGCCACCCTTGGCCGCACGCGCGTACTCGGTGGACAGCCAGATCGACACCGGGGCAACGCCCTTGGCGAAGTACGGGCCGGCCGGGCTGGCGATGACGTAGTAGCCGGCCTTGTGGGCGCCGCGCACGCCGAGGAAGGCCTCGTCGCCGATCATGAACGGACGGAAATACAGGCTCGACTCATCGGCCGAAGGCACCCAGTCACTGTCGACGGCGATCAGCTGCTTCAGCGATTCGACGAAGATCTCCACCGGCAGTTCCGGCAACGCCAGGCGCTGCGCCGAACGCTGCAGGCGACGGCCGTTGGCATCCGGGCGGAAGGTCCAGATCGAACCGTCGGCGTGGCGGTAGGCCTTGATGCCTTCGAAGATTTCCTGGCCGTAATGCAGCACTGCGGCGGCCGGGTCCAGCTGCAGCGGGCCGTAGGCGCGCACATTGGCATTGTGCCAGCCGGCATCCTTGTCCCAGCGCACTTCCACCATGTGATCGGTGAAGTGCAGGCCGAAGCCCGGCTTCTCCAGGATCTTGGCGCGCTCTTCAGCGCTGCGCGGGTGGTCCGAACGGGTGACGGCGAAGCTGGGGATGGACTGGGACACCGGAGGATTCCTGTTCTGGTTGCGGGTAGTGCCGGGCCCGCGTCACTGCGGGCCCTGGGTCAAAGCATGCCGGTCTCTAGCCGGGCCGCCTCGGACATCATGTGCTGGTTCCACGGCGGGTCGAACACCAGGTCGACGTCGGCCTCGGCCACCGTCGGGATCATTTCAAGCTTGCTGCGCACGTCGTCGACCAGGATCTCGCCCATGCCGCAGCCCGGGGCGGTCAGGGTCATCTTCACGTCGATCTCGCGCTTGCCCTCATCCAGGTGCTTGATCTCGACTTCATAGACCAGGCCCAGTTCCACGATGTTGACCGGAATTTCCGGATCGAAGCAGGTGCGCAGCTGCTGCCACACCAGCTGCTCCACCTGTTCATCGGTGGCGTCGGCCGGCAGCTCGAGCGGCGCCGGTGCCTCCTTGCCGATGGCATCGCCGTCCTTGCCGGCGATGCGGAACAGGTTGCCCTCGACGAACACCGAATAACTGCCGCCCAGCGCCTGGGTGATGTACCCATAGCTGCCGGCAGGCAGGGTCACGGTATCGCCCTGCGGGACCATCACGGCCTCGCAATCGCGTTCGAAGTGGACAGGTTCGCTGCTACGGGAATACATGGGGACCGATATGGGGCCGTGGCCGAGGCCACGCAAGACGGCATTCTAGCCCAGCCGCTCCCGCACCGCCGGTGCACTGCGGCAAACCACAGTATCCTGTGGGTGATCTTCTGGGAGCTTCGATGTCCTCCAATGCCGCGCGTGCCAGGACCGTGACCTGGCTCTGGCCCCTCATGCTGCTGCTGGGCCTGTTTGTCGCTCCCCTCGCCTGGATGGTCCTGGCGCTGATGACCGGCCGGCAGGTCGGCTGGATGGCGGTGCTGGCCGCCCTGGAACTGGTGTTCATGCTGCGCCTGGGCACGCTGGGCCCAGGCCGGCTGCGCGTCGCCCTGGTCGTGCTCGGCACCCTGCTGGTGGCCGCCGTGGCCAACTGGGCCATCGCCAGCGCCTGGATGGGCGGCTCGATCGGCCTGGACCTGTGGGATGCCACCACGCGGATGGGCCCGCACCTGGCCTGGACCCTGATCAGCCTGGCCAATGGCGCGGTGGAATGGCTGTGGCTGGCCGTGGCCGTGGCCGTAGGTGCCTGGCTGGCGCGCTGAGCGCGCAGATTCACGCCACGCGTGGATGAGGGTAGCGCCGGGCCATGCCCGGCGAGCGCAGCGGTCCGCACGAAACGCCGCCGGGCATGGCCCGGCGCTACCGGTACGTCCTCAATGCCCCCCGTCGAGCGCCTTCAGTTCGCTCACCAGCGAGGCCGCCGCTTCGGCGCCGTCGCCATAGAGCATGCGGGTGTTGTCGGCGTAGAACAGCGCATTCTCGATGCCCGCAAAACCGGTGCCCTTGCCACGCTTGATCACCACCACGTTGCGCGCGTTGACCACATCCAGCACCGGCATGCCGTAGATCGGGCTGGCCGGGTCGGTCCGCGCCACCGGATTGACCACGTCGTTGGCACCGATCACCAGCACCACATCGGTATTGGCGAATTCGGGGTTGATGTCGTCCATGTCGGCAATCAGGTCGTAGGGCACGCCGGCCTCGGCCAGCAGCACGTTCATGTGCCCGGGCATGCGCCCGGCCACCGGGTGGATCGCGAACTTCACTTTCACGCCGCGCTGGCCCAGCCGCTGCGCCAGTTCCCAGATCTTGTGCTGGGCCTGTGCCACCGCCATGCCGTAGCCGGGCACGATCACCACGCGCTCGGCAAAGGCCATCATCGCCGCGACGTCCGACGCTTCGATGGGCTTCTGCGCGCCGGTGATCGCCTGTGCCTCGCCTCCGGCACCACCGCCGAAGTTGGAGAACAGCACGTTGCGGATCGGCCGGTTCATCGCCTTGGCCATCAGCCGGGTCAGCAGGATGCCGGCCGCGCCGACCATCATGCCGGCGATGATCAGCGCCTCATTGCCCAGCACATAACCTTCGAAGGACACCGCCAGGCCGGTGAATGCGTTGTACAGCGAGATCACCACCGGCATGTCGGCGCCACCGATCGGCAACGTCATCAGCACGCCCAGTGCCAGCGCCAGCACGAAGAAGGCGACGATTGCCGAGGTGTTGAGCGTGCTGGCCGCGATGATCGCCAGCACCGCCACTACCAGTGCCACCATCAGGTTCATCACCTGCTGGCCGGGCCAGGTCACGCGCTTGTCCAGTCGTCCGTCCAGTTTGGCCCAGGCGATCACCGAACCGGAAAGCGAGACCGCACCGATCGCCGCGCCGACCACCGCCAGCAGCAGCACCATGCCCGACGGCTGGCGCGCGGCCAGGTCGGCCAGCGCCTGCTCGCTCCAATGGCGGGTATCGCGGTTGGCAAGGAAGGCATAGCGCAGCAGTTCCACCGCACCGATCGCCGCGGCCGAACCACCGCCCATGCCGTTGTACAACGCCACCATCTGCGGCATGTCGGTGATGGCCACCTTGCCGGCCGACCACCAGGCCAGGCCCGCGCCCAGCAGCAGTGCCACCAGGATCAGCGGCACGTTGTGCAGTTCAGGCAGGAAGAAGGTCGCCACCGTGGCCAGCAGCATGCCCAGCCCGGCCCAGCGGATGCCGCTGCGCGCGGTCAGCGGCGAAGCCATGCGCTGCAGACCCAGCAGGAACAGCGTGGCGGCGACGAGGTAGCTGGCCTTGACCAGCCAGTCGAGCAGTTCGACGGTGCTGATGTTCAAGCCTGTGGCTCCTTCGGTTCGTCCCTGCCGCCCTTGGGCGCGCTCGGCTTGAACATCTCCAGCATGCGCGCGGTGACCACGTAGCCACCGGCGGCATTGCCGGCACCGAGCACCACGGCAAGGAAGCCCAGCGCCTTTTCCAGCGGCGTCTGCGCGTGCCCCAGCACCACCATCGCGCCGATCAGCACGATGCCGTGGATGAAGTTGGAACCCGACATCAGCGGGGTATGCAGGATCACCGGCACCCGCGAAATGATCACGTGGCCGGCGATGGCCGCCAGCATGAAGATGTACAGCGCTACGAACCCGTCACTCACTGGCAACGCTCCCGCTCTGTCTTCGTCGGCCCATCATAACCACGGGCTGAACCCGGCGCGCACCCGGCGTCAACCGCGGTGACGCTCACGCGTTGTCGATGGTGACCCCGAGCGAGGAACCGTACCCTGTGCTGGTGAGCAGCCCCGTCCCCCCGAGCGCCGACACCGATGCCCTGCCAGCATCGCTGGAGGCGTTCTTGGCCAGCGTCGGCCCGCGCGCGTTCCGTTTCGCCGAGGCCGGCCTGCGCCAGCGCGAAGACGCCATGGACGCGGTTCAGGACGCGCTGATGCGCATGCTGGACTACGCCGACAAGCCGGCGGCCGAATGGGCGCCCCTGTTCTGGAGCATCCTGCGCCGCCGCGTGATCGACCTGCAGCGCCGGCGCCGTTTCCGCCTGCCGTTCTGGCGCGACAACCAGGACGCCGACGGAGGCGGAATCGACTGGGCCGACCCCGACCCGGACCCGGCGCAGGCGCACGAACAGCGCCAGCAGTACCAGCACCTGGTGCAGGCCCTGCGTACCCTGCCCGCACGCCAGCGCGAAGCCTTCACCCTGCGGGTGCTGCAGGACCTGGACGGAGCCACCACTGCCCGCGCCATGGGCTGCAGCGAAGGCGCGGTAAAAACCCATCTGGCACGCGCCCGGCAGGCGCTGCAGGACTACCTGGAGACCCACCCGTGAACCGCTCCCTGCCCTCCGATGACATGCTGCGCAACCTGCACGCGCAGTCGCTGCAGGCGCTGTCGCCGGCCACGCTGGCACGGTTGCGCCAGGCCCGCCACGGCGCCAGCGCGGCTCGTCACGGGCGCTGGCGCTGGTGGCTGGCCAGCGCCTGTTCTCTGGTGGTGGCGCTGGGGATCGGCCTGCAGTTCAGCGGCCACAGCCCCCTGTCGCCCGCCGTGCCGGCACCGGTGCTGGCCTCGGTGGAAGACAACAGCGTGCTGTACGACGAAAATCCCGATCTGTACCTGTGGCTGGGCGATACCGACCTGGCGATGGAGTGAACCATGTCCCGACTGCATACCCTGCCGCTGCTGTTGACCCTGTTGCTGCTGCCGGCCTTCCCGGTATTGGCGCAGAACGCCGCGCCCGCCCCTGCCGCACGCCCCGCGCCAGCCCCACCGCTGCCGGCCTGGGAACAGTTGAGTGAAGCGCAGCGGGAATCCTTGCTGGCGCCGCTGCGCGACCGCTGGAACAGCGCCGATGCCGGCCAGCGCCAGCGGATGCTCTCGCATGGCCAGCGCTGGCAATCGATGAGCCCGGAGGAACGCGACAAGGCCCGCCGCGGCCTGCGCCGCTTCGAGCACATGAGCCCGGAACAGCGTGAGCAGGCCCGGGCCCTGTTCGGTCAGATGCGGGATCTGCCGCCCGCGCAGCGCGACGCACTGCGCGAGCGCTGGTCGCAGATGACGCCGGAGCAACGCAAGGACTGGGTGCGGGAGAACCCGCCGCCGGCGAAGCCACGGTAAGCCTTCGGGATACCAGGGTCAGATCCCTTTGCCAGAGGCAAAGGGATCTGACCCCGTATCACTCACGCCTGCCAGCGCGTCTTCGCCAGCAGTTCGTCGTCCCAATCGAAACCGAGCTGCCCGTCGCGCACGAACAGCGCAACGAAGTTGAGCAGGTTCCGTGCATACATCTCGCTGGCCTGGGTCGCGCCGCGGCTGGCCAGGCCCAGCGGACCGTCGATGGTCACGCCCTGGTGTTCGATGCACTGCCCCGGCAGGGTCAGTGCGCAGTTGCCGCCGCTTTCCGCTGCCAGATCAACAATGACGCTGCCGGTGGCCATGCCTTCCACCATCGCAGCGGTCACGATGGTCGGCGCCGGGCGGCCGGGTACCGCAGCCGTGCAGATCACCACGTCCACACTGCGCAGGTGGTCGGCCAGCCGACGCTGCTGCTCGGCACGCTCGTCATCGGTCAGCGCCCGCGCATAGCCTCCCTCGCCCGCCGCGCTGACCCCGAGGTCGAGGAAGCGTGCACCCAGTGACTGGATCTGCTCGCGGGTTTCCGGGCGCACGTCGAAGCCTTCCACCTGTGCACCGAGGCGGCGCGCAGTGGCGATGGCCTGCAGGCCCGCCACGCCGGCACCGATCACCAGCACCTTGGCCGGCCGCACGGTGCCGGCCGCAGTGGTCAGCATCGGGAAGAAGCGCGGCGCGCGTTCGGCGGCGATCAGCGCCGCCTTGTAGCCGGCCATGCCGGCCTGCGAACTGAGGACGTCCATCGCCTGCGCACGGGTGGTGCGCGGCAGCTGCTGCAGCGGGAACAGCTGCAGGCGACCATCGGCCGCCAGCGCGGCCAGCGCCGGATCGCTGGCCGGGGCCAGCAGGCCGACCACACTGGCGCCGGGCTTGAGCTGTTCCAGCACCGCCGCAGGGGGGGCCTGCACGCACAGCAGGATATCGATCTCGGCCCAGCGGCCCGCGTCGAAGACGCGTGCACCGGCATCGTCATAGGCGGCGTCGGTGAAACCAGCGGCCAAACCCGCGCCCGCCTCATACCAGACGGCAATGCCCAAGGCCCCGAGCCTGCGCGCGGTCTCCGGCGTCAGTGCCACGCGCCGTTCGCCCGGCGCGGTCTCCTTGATCCCCAGCAACGCCACGGCCATGCAGGTCCCCGCTGATCGGTGAGTTTCCCGATCCTAGCAGGCAGCACCCGCTCAGTGCAGCGTGGCGCTGCCCGGGTCGAGGCGATCGATCACGCCCTGCATGGCGCTGTCGAAGGCGCCATCATCAACGTGGGCACGCAGGCGGCCCAGCCGCATCATCACCGCCAGCTCTTCCGGCGAGGCCACGCAGAAGCGCACGCCGCGACGGTTGACGAACAGCAGGCGCGAGGAAATCGGGCTGACCCAGGACAGCTTGCCCGCCTGCACCTTGCCATCCTTGTCGACGAAGTCCAGCCAGTTGCCGATTTCCATGCGGCGGAAGCGGTCGGCATCGGCGTTGTCGAAATCGTCGGCGTCAATCTGCCCGCCAAGCTCAACCGCCGGCGATTCAGCCACTGGCGGCGCCGGCAAGGCAACCTGCGGCAGCTCCGGCAGCGCACGCTGCAGTTCCGGCCGCGATTCGGCGATGCCCTGCAGGGTGTCATGCAGGGCATCGATGGCGGCGGTTGCCGCATCGCCGTGCACGCCGACGCTGGCAAACACCTTGGCCAGCACCGGCTGCCAGGCCTGCAGCCACGGCTTGCCGACGATCTGGCGGCGGGCCTCGGCCACTTCCTCCAGCAGGCCATCGCCAAGGCTCAATGCCTCGGCCACCGACGCGCCTTCTTCTCCCTCGCGCAGCAGCGCCAGGGTGAGATGATGCTGCCACGGCTGGCGCAGGAACTCGGCAATGGCCGGCGGCAGCGTGGCGTCACCGATGCGGCGGTCCAGTTCCGCACCGGCCCGGCTGCGGGCCATTTCCAGCTTTTCCTGGCCGCGCTGCGTTTCTGCGGCACGGCGCTCGGCGATTTCCACGCGGCGGCGATGCTGCACCAGGAACTCGCGGAATTCCTCTTCCAGGGTCAGGAAGATCGCCAGGTTCTCGTTGAACTCGGCCACCAGGCGCTCGATGATCTCTTCGACCTTGGCCATCAGCATGCGCTCGGCCTGGCTCTCGCCGGTGTTGCCCTCGCAGGCCTCGGCCAGCGAGTTGAGCAGCTTGCGCGCCGGGTGGGTCTTCTGCACGAACATGCGGCGGTCGAGCATGGCGACCTTGACGAAAGGCACCACCAGGCGGCCGATCAGTTCGCGCGAGCGGCCTTCCAGTTCACGCTCGTCCAGCATCACGTCGAACAGCATGCCGACCAGGTCGATGGCATCCTCATCCTGCGGGTCCAGCCGGGTCTGGCCCGGATCGACGCCAAGCTGGGTGGCGCTGGACAGCACTTCGCTCTTCAGGCGCTGCGCCAGCGATTCGCCGTCCTCGCCGATGGCCGCGCGCAGGGTGGCGCTGGGCGTGGCCTGCAGCAGCGACAGCACCGACATCATTTCGCGCTGGCTGAGCGGGCGCTGCTGGCCAACCGCCACCTGTGCCGCAGACGTGGCGTCCTCACGCACGTGGCGGGTCTGCTGCAGCAGTTCGTGCAGCGCTTCCAGCAGCATGCCCTGCTGGCCAGCGTAGGCCTCGCCGGTGGCGCCGTCATCGCCGCCGAGGTGCTGCTGCATATGCCCGCGGCGCTCGGACCAGCGGGCGGCGAAGCGCTGCGCCCAGGCCGGTGCGGCCTGCTCGTCATCGCTGAACCCCGGATCGACGCCCGCGCCGTGGCGATGCTCGACCAGGTCATCCAGCATCCCGGCCATGCGCGGATCCGGTGCCGGCGGTTGTGGGCGCTGCGGAGCCCCCATCTGCGACATCACGCCGGCTGCGGCCAGCTGCTCGTCCAGCTTCTCGTAGATGCGACCGACCGGTGCACGCAGGTCGCGCTCGCACAGCTTGATCAGCACCAGATGCACTTCCGGGGCCAGTTCACAGCCGGCAAAGGCTTCGTGGATGGCCACGCCCAGGTGTTCGGGGCTGATCGGGTTGTGGTCCGCGTCCAGTTCCGCGCCGCCGATCAACCGGCCCAGGCGGCGATCCAGCCGCGCCAGAACCGGCTTGAAGTCACGCAGCAAGACAGTGGCGAAATTGCGCACCGCCAACCGGGATTCCAGCACATGCTCGGCCAGCAGGCTGAGCCCATCCTCGGCCGGCCCGGACAGGGTCGCCTCGGCTGACAGCGGCTCACCCGCCGCCAATGCGGCCCAGGCCTGCTGCAGGTGGCCTGCGAAAGCGGCCGCGATGTCCTCACGGCGGCGGCGCAGTTCGCGCATTGCGTCCAGGAACAGCAGCTGTGACGAGCCGGCATTGCCGGCGCGGTCGAACAGGGCATCGTCGAAGCGCGCCAGTGCCGCCCCGAAGGCCTGGCACAGCGCGGGCAGGACCATGTCCCGGGCACGCTGGAGCTGGGCCGGGTCACGGCCCGGCGATCCCATCGGTGTGGGCACGCTCATCATTCGGGAAGGCTCCCCACCTTCTCTGGTACGACAGACAGCATGGACATCGCGGCTTCCGGCACACCCCATGTACCGGAACGTCGATGGTAGGCCGGCCAGCCCGTCACGGACAGTGAAACAGTCCTCACTTCAAACCTCATGACCGGCGGCCCGGCAAGACAGATATCGTAAGCCGTGCAAGGCCCACGAGGCGAGGGGAAGCGGCTGTCCGTTTCCCGCCAGTGGCATGATGTTCATCACAGTTTGGTATTCAGGGGCCGGACGCGACACAGACGGCGTCATTGACCACCCCGACTATAATCAAACGCCCGTGATGACCGGTTCAGCCTCCATGCCCGATCCTGCCGCCCTGCTCGCCCTGGATGCCCGCCGCTCGGTGCCCTCGCGGCAACTGGGCGAGCCCGGGCCGGACCCGGCCACCCTGCAGCGGATGCTGGCCTCAGCGGTGCGCGTGCCCGACCACGGCAAGCGCGTACCGTTCCGCTTCCTGAAAATCGCAGGCGATGCACGTCACACTCTGGGCGACTTCCTGGCTGAACGCAGCCGCCAGCGCGACCCACATGCGGGCGAGGCCGTGTTCGAGAAGGACCGCCAGCGTTTCAGCCACGCACCGCTGGTGATCGCGGTGGTGGCCAGCCCGCGGCCGGACCCGAAGGTGCCCGAACAGGAACAGCTGATGACCGCCGGCTGCGTCTGTTTCGCCCTGCTGCAGGCCGCGCAGGCGCTGGGTTTCGGCGCGCAGTGGCTGACCGCCTGGATGGCCTTCGATCCGGCCGTGCAGGCCCACCTGGGCCTGGTCGACGGCGAACGCATCGCCGGCTTCATCCACATCGGTACGCCCAAGGCCGACGTACCCGAGCGCGAGCGCCCCGACCCGGCGGCCCTGCTGCGCGACTGGACGCCCCCGGCATGACCCTGCCGGCTGCCCCGCCGTCGCTGTACCTGGTTGATGCCAGCATCTACGTGTTCCGTGCCTGGCATTCACTGCCAGACCAGTTCCAGGACGCACAGGGCTGGCCCACCAATGCGGTGCACGGCTTCGCCCGCTTCCTGCTGGACCTGCTCGAGCGCGAGCGCCCGCGGCACATCGCCATCGCCTTCGATGAAGCGCTTGACAGTGGTTTCCGCCACCGGCTGTATCCGGCCTACAAGGCCAACCGCGAGCCAGCACCGGAAGCGCTCAAGCGCCAGTTCGTGCACTGCAAGGCGCTGTGCGCGGCGCTGGGCCTTGCCGTCCTGGCCCACCACGAATACGAGGCCGACGACCTGATCGGCAGCGCCCTGCACGTACACCGGGGCAGCCATCGCGGGGTGATCATCTCCGCCGACAAGGACCTGTCGCAGCTGCTGGTCGACCATGACGAGCAGTGGGACTACGCCCGCAACCAGCGCTGGAACGTGGCCGGGGTGAAGGCGCGGCACGGCGTGCACGCGCACCAGATCGCCGACTACCTGGCCCTGTGTGGCGATGCGGTGGACAACATTCCCGGTGTCAGTGGCGTCGGCAGCAAATCGGCCGCCGTGCTGCTGGCCCATTTCGGCAGCATGGATGCGCTGTTCGAACGACTGGACGAAGTGCCGTTCCTGCGCCTGCGTGGCGCTGCACAGATGGCAGTGCGGCTGCGCGAGCAGCGCGAGCACGCCCAGCTCTGGCGCCAGCTGACCACCATCGCGCTGGACGCGCCGTTGGAGGGCAGCCAGCCCGGACTGCTGCGCCAATCGGCCGATCCAGAGCTGCTCGGTGGCCTGTGCCAGACCCTGCGCTTCGGCCCGATGACCCGCCGCCGGCTGTTCGACGCCGCCGGCGTGGCCGATCCTCTTCCCTCCCACAGCGAGCCCGCATGAGCCAGCGCAATACCGAAGCCCCGCGCGTCGTCTACGAAGGCAAGTACCAGCGCATGCTGGTGCGCGGTACCTGGGAATACAGCGAACGCACCCATGCCGGTGGCCTGGCCGCGATCATCATCGCCGTCACCCCGGAGGACAAGGTGCTGTTCGTCGAACAGTTCCGTGTACCGCTGCAGGCGCCCACCATCGAAATGCCGGCCGGCCTGGTCGGCGACATCCACGCCGGCGAATCGATCGAAGTCTCGGCGGTGCGTGAACTGGAAGAAGAAACAGGTTGGACCGCCGATCACGCCGAAGTGCTGATGATCGGCCCGACGTCTTCCGGCGCCAGCAGCGAGAAGATCGCCTTCGTGCGCGCCACCGGCCTGCGCCGCATCGGCGAAGGGGGCGGTGATGACAGCGAGGACATCACCGTGCACGAGATTCCACGCAGCGAGGCTGCGGCCTGGCTGGTGCAGAAGATGGGCGAAGGCTACGAGCTGGACGCCAAGCTGTGGGCCGGGCTGTGGATGATCGAGCACCATCTGGACGGACGCCCGCGTGGCTGACGCGGACCTGCACAGGCTGCCTGCGTTGCTCGGCGCCGACGACCCGGCGATCTACACGATCCACCGGGCGCAGGGCGTCTCGCCCTACCTCCTGCTGGCCGACCACGCCGGCCAGCAGGTGCCGCGTGCGTTGACCGGGCTCGGCCTGCCGCAGGCCGAGCTGGACCGCCACATCGGCTGGGACATCGGCATCGCCGGCACCACCCGTGCACTGGCCGAACGGCTCGATGCCTGGGCGATCGAACAGACGTACTCGCGGCTGCTGATCGACTGCAACCGCCCACTGGCCTCACCGACGCTGATTCCGGAGGTGAGCGACCACACCGTGGTGCCGGGCAATGCCGGGCTGTCGGCAGCACAGCGGCAGCAGCGTATCGATGCGATCCACGCGCCCTACCACGCGCGCATCGAGGCCGAGCTTGATGCACGCCGTGATTCCGGCCGCCCCACCCTGCTGGTGATGATGCACAGCTTCACTCCGGCGATGAACGGCGTGCAGCGGCCGTGGCATGCCGGCGTGCTGTACCACCAGGACACGCGTTTTGCCCATGCCTTGCTGCAGGCGTTGCGCGAGGAAGGCGACCTGGTGGTGGGGGACAACGAACCGTATTCGGTCAGCAGCACCAGCGACTACGCGGTGCCGGTGCATGGCGAAGGCCGTGGGCTGGTGCACGTGGAACTGGAGATCCGCCAGGACCTCATTGCCGATATGGCAGGGCAGCAGGCGTGGGCCGAGCGGTTGGCGCGGATGTTCGGCGCGCTGCAACCGGAGTTGCTGGCGCTGGGTTGAACGCGCGTGGTTCCATCCCGTATCGGTAGTGCCGGCCGCTGGCCGGCAACCCCAATGATCCAACCACCCCGAGGTTGCCGGCCAGCGGCCGGCGCTACCACAGGCGCGGCACATCCGCCACGGCAGCGCCCTCAATCATGCCTCGTTGGCCGGGCAGACGGTGGCGGCCGATTCGGCCGGCGCCGGGCGCAGGCCCAGCGCGATCACCACGCCGAACAGTGAAAACAAGGCGGCACCGTATTCGGCGCGCACCAGCCCGGCCAGTGCACTCAGCGACCCGGCTGCACCCGCATCGGCATTGGCCACCATCACCAGCACTGCCAGGCCCAGCGCACCACCGATCTGCTGCGCGGTCGCCGCCATGCCAGATGCAACACCCTGCTGTGCGGACGGCACGCCCTGCCCGGCCACGATCCACATCGAGGTCCAGGTCATGCCCTGGCCGATGCTCAGCACTACCACGCCGGGCAGCAGCGGCCAGAAGTTCGCGCCGTGCGGCAGCGTCGCGGCCACCCAGGCGATACCGATGGCGCCGGCCAGCTGCCCGACCACCAGCACCTTGCGCGCGCTCCAGCGCTGCAGCGTCCACTCGGCCAGCTGGATGCCGACCGTACACACCGCGGTGGCGGGCAGGAATGCCAGGCCGGCCTGCAGCGGGCTCCAGCCGTAGCCGTCCTGGAAGTACAGCGCCATGAAGTAGTACTGCACCCCATAGCTGCTCATGAAGGCGAAGGTCAGCCCCAGTGCCGCGCGCAGTCCGGGCAGCCGCAGCAACGCGAACTGCATCAGCGGATCGCGGCTGCGCTGTTCGATCTGCACGAACGCCACCAGCAGCAGCACCGACAGCAGCAGGCAGCCCAGCGTGGCCGGCGCAGTCCAGCCCCACTCCGGCCCTTGCACGAGGGTAGTGACCAGCAGGCTGCCGCCGGCAGTGACGGTGATGCAGCCGGCCAGATCGAACGAGCGGCCCTGCGCACGCGGGCCATCGGCCGGCAACCACGCACCCGCAGCCACCGCGCAGGTGGTGGCCAGTGGCACGATCACCGCCAGCACCGCCGGCCAGCCGAACGCCTGGGTCAGCACGCCGCCGAGCAGCGTGCCCAGCGCCAGGCCCACCGCGCTGGCCATGCTCCAGATCGCAAGTGCACGGTTGCGCACCGGACCTTCCGCATACAACGTGTTGATCAGCGCCAGCGTGGCCGGGAACAGCAATGCCGCGCCGATGCCCTGCGCCGCACGCGCGATGATCAGCAGGGTGGCGTTCGGCGCCAGCGCGCCGAGCAGCGACGCCAGTGCGAACAGCAGCATGCCCAGCCGGTAGAAGCGGCGACGGCCGATCAGGTCGGCGGCACGGCCCCCCAGCAGCAGGCTGCCGCCAAAGGCCACGGTGTAGGCACTGACCACCCATTGCAGCTGCTGTGCGTTGATCTCCAGCGCGCGCCCCATGTCATGCAGGGCGACGAAGATGATGGTGGCGTCCAGGGCGATGATCAGCTGGGCGGTGGCCAGCAGGGCCAGCGCCCAGCGCGGATACTTGAGGGGGGGCATCGACGCTCCGGTGCTGTGGGGGAGCGCAGTCTCATTGATGCAGAGCTATCAATAAACCCCTTTCCGTCCATATCTGTCATGATTTTCAGCATGAATGGAACCTCGATGGACCTCAATGCCGTGCGCATGCTGGTGCAGGTGGCCGAAGCACGCAGTTTCACCGTCGCCGCCGGGCAACTGGGCCTGAGCCAGTCAGGCCTGTCGCGCGCGATCAGTCGGCTGGAGGCCACGCTGGGGGTGAAGCTGCTGCAGCGAAACACCCGCAACGTGGCACTGACCCCGGATGGTCGCCAGTTCGTCGATCAGGTCGCGCCCCTGCTGTGCGGTCTCGAGGATGCCGAACGCCAGTTGGCCGACCGTCCGTGCACGCCCTCGGGCACCCTGAAGATCAGTGCGCCCTCGATGTTCGGGCGCAAGGTGCTGGTACCGCTGCTGGGGCCGATGCTGCAGCAGCACCCGCAACTGCAGGTGGAAGCCGTGCTCAACGACCGCCTAGTCGATCTGGTCGAGGAAGGTTTCGATGCCGCGCTGCGCACCGGCGTCATCGCCGACCAGCGCATCGTCGCGCGGCCACTGCCGCCGCTGCGCTGGGTGACGGTGGCCAGCCCGGACTACCTCGACCGCTGTGGCACGCCCGACGATGTGGCCGCCTTGCGGGATCACGCCTGCCTGGCGGTGCGCAACCTGCGCAGTGGCCGGCTGGTGGACTGGCAGTTCCTGCAGGACGGCCAGCTTCATGATTTCACGCCACCGGCGCGGATGGTGTTCGACAGCGGCGATCCGCTGGTGGAAGCGGCGATCGCCGGCATCGGCATCGTGCAGGTGATGGATTTCGCGGTGGCCGACGCCTTGGCCGATGGCCGCCTGCAGCGCGTGCTGCAGCCGTTTGAGGGCCGCAGCCGCGCGCTGTCACTGATCTACCCGCCGTCGCGCCAGCATTCGCCGAAACTGCAGGTACTGGCCGACGCGTTGCTGGCGGGGGATTGGTAGATCCACGCCATGCGTGGATGGAGTTCGGCTTCGCGGTAGCGCCGGGCCATGCCCGGCG
>NZ_KV791342.1:9468-20890 GCF_001807895.1 Stenotrophomonas sp. HMSC10F07 | reverse complement strand
AGCCCATGCTCGGCTGCCGCTCCTGCCGATGACAGCCGAGCATGGGCTCGGCTCTACAGAAACAAAGGCATGGCAAGCAGTAAAACGTGATGACCGGGTCAGCGTGTGACCGCGTCCGCGGCCTGGAAGGCGGCGTCGAACAGGCGCTGTACCGGCGGCCCCATTTCCCCGGCCAGCAGCGCCAGGAGGAACAGGCCCAGCAGCAGCGAAACCGGCAGGCCCAGCTGGATCGGGTTCAGCGCAGGGGCGGCTCGCGCCAGGACACCGAAGGCCAGGTTCACCGCCAGCATCGCCACGGTCAGCGGGATGGCCAGGGTCAGCGCACCGCGCAGCACGGTCAGCAGGAAGGTCGGAGCGATGCTGAAGAAGGCATGGGGATCAGGCAGCGGGGCGCCAATCGGCAGCGCGCGATAGCTGTCCACCAGCAGCGAGATCAGCGCCAGGTGGCCGTTGGCGGTGAAGAACAGCAGCCCGAACAGCAGATAGAACCACTGTCCGATCACGCCGGAGGTACCACCGCGCAGCGGGTCGCTCATCTGCGCGAAGGCCAGGCCGGTGCCCTGCGCGATCAGTTCGCCCGCCATCGCACCGGCTTCGAACACCAGCCGCAGCAGGAAGCCGATGGATACGCCAATGGCCAGCTCGCGCGCGATGGTCAGCACCGTGGCGGCGTCGAAGCCGGTCCAGTCCGGCACCGGGGGCAGCAGCGGGGCCAGTGCGATGGCCAGGGTGCCAGCCAGCACCATGCGCACCCGTGACGGGACGGCGCGGGTCCCGACCATGGGCATGGCCATGGCCACAGCGCCGATGCGCAGCATGGTCCACAGTACGGTGCCGATCATGCCGAAGGCCTGAAGGCCGTCGGCAGCCATCTGGGTGGCGGCGTCCATCGAAGCGCGTGTCCTAGCCGATCAGGTGCGGAATTCGCTGGAACAGCAGCGTGGTGAATTCAACCAGGTGGCCGATCAGCAGGCTGCCCAGTGCGAACAGCACTGCGGTCAGCGCTGCAGCTTTGGCGACGAAGGCGATGGTCGGTTCATTGAGCTGGGTCGCGGCCTGCACGACACCAACCACCACGCCCACCACCAGTACGGTGAGCAGCAGCGGGCCGGCCACCCACAACACGGTGATCAGGCCGCCACGCAGTTCAGTCAAGGCAAGTTCGGGAGACATTCGGATTCCATCTGCTCATGTAGAGTCGAGCCCTGCTCGACTGCGCGTTACGGGGGATATCAGGCCGGATTGAAGCTCGCCGCCAACGTACCCACGGTCAGCACCCAGCCATCGACCAGCACGAACAGCAGGATCTTGAAGGGCGCCGATACCAGCATCGGCGACAGCATCATCATGCCCATCGACATCAGCACGCTGGCAACGACCAGGTCGATGATCACGAACGGGATGAAGATCAGGAATCCGATCTCGAAGGCGGTCTTCAGTTCACTGGTGACGAACGAAGCGACCAGCACCGGGAACGGGATCGCGTCGGGGCTGGCGTAGGTGCCATGCCCGGCGATGCCGGCAAAGGTCATCAGGTCGGTCTCGCGGATCTGCGCCAGCATGAAGCCGCGCAGTGGCTGCGTGGTCAGCGTCCATGCGGTCTGGAAGTCGATGTCGCCGTTGAGGTAGGGCGCCATGCCCGCGCTCCACGCCTTGTCCCAGGTCGGCATCATCACCATCGCGGTGAGGAACAGGGCCAGGCCCAGCAGCACCTGGTTGGACGGCGTCTGGCCGGTACCCAGCGCCTGGCGCAGCAGGCCCAGCACGATGATGATGCGGGTGAACGAGGTCAGCACCAGCAGCATCGACGGGATCAGGGTGATCGCGGTCATCAGCAGCAGGGTCTGCAGCGGCAGGCTGACCGGCTGGCCGCCGATCTTGCCGACGTTGACGTCCGGCAGAGGGGTGGCCGGAGCGCCGGGTGCGGCGAACGCCAGCGCCGGCAACAGGCACAGGGCAAGCAACAGCAGCCACGGCGTCAGGGTGGCGAGACGGGTACGGGGGACACGCATGTCAGGGATCCTTGCGCAGCCGCTGCTGCAGCAGCTGGGCGAAATTCGGCAGGTTCTTGAAGTCCGGCACGCGCACCGGTGCAGGGGGCGGCAGCGGCTCGGGCAGGGCGTGCAGGGTGTTGATGCCGCCGGCGGTGACGCCCAGCAGCAGTTGCTGGCCATTGACCTCCACCACCACCACGCGCTCCTTGGCGCCGACACTGAGGCTGGCTACCAGCTTCATGCCTTCGGCCGGGCGGAAGCCACTGCCAGGCATGCGCTTGAGCAGCCAGCCCAGGCCGATGACCAGGGCCAGCACCGCCAGCAGCGCCAGCACCGCACCGAACAGGCTGGGTGCGGCGGCCGCATGCTGGCCGACCTGCGGGCCGATCGGCGCGGCGGCCTTGCCGACCGCGAGCAGGGTGGAGGCCAGCAGGCTCAACGCAGTCTCCGGATACGCTCGCTGGGGCTGACCACGTCGGTCAGGCGCACGCCGAAGCGGTCGTTGATCACCACCACTTCGCCGTGGGCGATCAGGGTGCCGTTGACGAACACGTCCAGCGATTCGCCTGCACCGCGTTCCAGTTCCACCACCGACCCCTGGTTGAGCTGTAGCAGGTTGCGGATCGGCAGGCGGGCACGACCGACTTCCAGCGACAGGGTCACCGGCACATCGAGGATCACGTCCAGGTTCAGGTCCGGACCATTTGCCTCATCGGCCTGCAGGCTGCTGAACTGGGCCGGGGTCGGTTCGAGGGCGTCGATATCGTTCATTGCGGGTCTTCCTGGATGACGGGTACGCGCGGGCGGGTGCCCGGCGGATGGGTAGCGGTGATCTTCACGGCGTTCATGCCGTTGGCGATGCCGAACTCGCCGGTGAACACGGGGATGTTCTCCACGCACAGCGGCACCTGCGGGCTGAGCTCGATCGGCAGGATGTCGCCGACCTTCAGCTGGGTCAGGTCGCGCAGGGTCATGCGCTTGCTGGCCAGCACGCTGGACAGGGTGACTTCGGCGACGTTGAGCTGCTCACGCAGGGTCTTGCCCCAGCTCTCGTCGCGGTCGTTGCGGTCGCTCTGGATGCCGGCGTCGAGCAGTTCGCGGATCGGTTCCAGCATCGAGTAGGGCAGGGTGACGTGGATGTCGCCGCCGCCCCCGTCGAGCTCGACGTGCAGGCGGCACACCACCACATATTCGCGCGGGGTCACGATGTTGGCGAAATGCGGGTTGATCTCCGAGTTGATGTACTCGAAGTCGACATCCATCACCGGTGCCCACGCTTCGCGCAGATCGGCGAAGGTCTGCTTCAACAGCAGGTGGATCACCCGCATTTCAGTAGCCGTGAACTCGCGGCCCTCGATGCGGGTGGGGGAGCGCCCGTCGCCGCCGAAGAAATTGTCGACGATGGCGAACACCAGGGTCGGCTCGAACACGATCAGGCCGGTGCCGCGCAGCGGCTTGAAGCGGATCAGGTTCAGGTTGGTCGGTACATACAGCGAGTGCATGTAGTCGTTGAACTTGATCAGTTCGATGCCGCGCACCGACAGTTCGGCCGAGCGGCGGATCAGGTTGAACAGGCCGATCCGCCACAGGCGCGCGAAGCGCTCATGGACCATTTCCAGGGTCGGCATGCGACCACGGATGATGCGGTCCTGGCTGGCGAAGTCGTACGAGCGCGCTTCGCCAGACGGGGGTTCCGCATCGGTCTCGACCGCGCCACTGTCCACGCCGTGGAGCAGGGCATCGATCTCGTCCTGGGACAGCAGATCATTCATCGGTGGGCCCTTACTGGGTCACGAAGCTGGTGAACAGCAGATCGTCGGCGCCGTTGCTGCCGGTCTCGGCCTTGAGTACCTTCTGCACCTCGGCCAATGAGGCGGCCTGCAGCTTCTGCTTGCCGGCGACATCGGCGATCTGGTCCGGGCTGACCTGCGAGAACAGCATCAGCAGGCGCGCACGGATGGCCGGGGCGTGGGTCTTGATCGCTTCCAGCGCGGCCGGGTCGCGGGTCATCAGCTGGACCTCCAGCTGCAGGTAACGCGGGCCGTCGACCGGGCCATTGAGGTTGACCACGAAGGCCGGGTCCAGCGCGAAGTACTGTGCCGGGGCTGGGGTCGCGCTCTTCTTCGGCGCCTGCGCGGTCTTCTCTTCGTGCTTGGACTGGGTGAAGAACCACACGCCGCCACCGGCGGCAGCGGCGGCCAGTACGGCCACCAGCGCGGTGATCAGGATCGGACTACGCGGCTTGGCGGCCTTGTCCTTCTCTGCGGTCTTCTTGGTTTTGTCAGCGGCTGCGGCCACGGGTGAAGCTCCTGAGGGTTGCTTCACCGGGATATGCAAGGGGCGTGCCGAAGGCCGGGCAGCGGGACGCGACGGAATTCCGTCAGGGTGTGGGTGGGGCCGAGCGGAGCAAGCTCCGCACCCACCAACGCGATACCGGTGGGTGCGGCTCTATTGCCCGGCTGCCCTGGTGGGCGCCGACCGCTCTGCGCTGGTGGGTGCCGACCCTGGTCGGCACGGCTGTCAGGCGTAGGCGTCCAGCAGTCCGCGCTGGCGGATCAACTGCGCCGACGACACGCTGGCATCGCCCGGCGTCGGTTCTCCGTCGCCGATGATGCCGCTGCCACCGGGCTGGCCCGGCGCATTGCCGTCACCACCCGGTGACTGGTGGCCGACATCGGCGTGGGCCAGCTGGAAGCCCTGTTCGCCCAGCAGCTCGCGCAGGCGCGGCAGGCTGCTTTCCAGCGCTTGCCGCACGTCCACGTGCGGGCTGCTGAAGCTGGCATGCACCTTGTCGCCGTTCAACTGCAGGCGCACGTCGACCGGGCCCATGTCGTCCGGGCTCAGGCGGATGTGGGCGTGGCCGATCTTCTGGTCGGCCAGCCAACCCAGGCGTGCGCCGATGGCCTGGTCGAAGCCATCGTCACCCAGCACGGGTTTCGGCGTCGGCTCGCCATTGAAGATCGCATTGCCGGCGGCGAGCGCCGCCTTGAGGTCCTGTACGGCGGCTGCTGCCGGGGCGTGCAGCAGGGGTGTGCTGGCGCGGTCGCCAACGGCGGCCACGTCGCTGCCTTCGCCGCGCTCGCTGCGCTTGCCGGGCAGGATCATCTCCGGCAGTGGCAGCGCCGTGGCATCGTCCGCACTGGTCGCCGCCGGTTTGGCGTCAGCCGCCACTGGGGTTGTGGTTGCCGTCGCCGGCGCGTCTGCAGGCAGTGTCGGGTTCGTGGCGGGGGCAGCAGCAGGCAGCGCGCTACCGTCGCTGGCCAGCGCCGGTGCAGCGGTGGTCGGCAGAGCAGCGGCCGGATCGGCAGGCATCGGCATCGCCAGCACCAGGCCGGCCAGGCCGGGCGGTGGCCACGGGGCGTCCTCGGTCGCGGCGGGCTTGTCCTTCTCGGTGCCGGGTCCCGCTGGGGTCACGGCAACGGGTGGCAGCGACGGCGTTTCAGCAGTTGCCGCTTCGGCGCCCGCATTGCGTTCATCCGGTGCCTGGCCATTGCTGTCGGCGGTCGATGGTTGGCTCGGCGTGGATGGCATCGGTGTCGTGGCGCTCCCGGCTGGCGTGGGTGCAGACGGTGCGCCGCCCTGCAGCAGCTGGCTGAAGTCCTTTCCGCCTTCGCTGCGCGAGGCGCGTGCGGCACTGTTGCTGGTGGCGGGCGTGGCCGTGTTGGCGCTGCTGGCGAGCGGGGCGGGCATCACGAGCGGCCTCCCTGCTCGGCGCCGTCCTGGTCTTCGGCCTGCACCAGGCGTGCACGCCGTGCGCCAATGTCGTCCATCTCGCGCTGGTCGCGGCGGTCGGTCACCACCTTTTCCTGCGCCCGGTAGCTGGCGGCCAGCTGCTCCAGCACCGCCTTGTCACGGCTGGCCAGGATCAGGCGTGCGCGCTCGGCCTCCACTTTTTCGCGGTTGCCATTGACCGTGGCCTGCTGCTGCTCGACCGCGCTGTCCAGTCGATCGAGGAAGGCGCGGCGGTTGAGCAACTGTGCCGGGCTGGTCGCCGCCATCTGTGCGTTGGCGTACTCCTCGGCATAGCGGCGCAGTTCGTCCAGTCGCGAGAGATGGGTGTCGAGCACGCGCTGGCGTTCGGCCAGGTCGCGGGCGACCGCGTCCTCATGTTCCTGGGCCCGCTTGAGCAGGGGATCGATGCGCTTGGACTGGTTCATGGCTTAACTCTCTTGTTCCACCAGGCGCTGCAGCGCCGCCTGGCTGTGCGGGAGATCTGCGGCCTTGGCAACGTCCTGGCCGAGGAACTCCATGATTTCCGGCCAGCGTTCCAGGGCTTCGTCGGTGGCCGCGTCGTTGCCGCGCTGGTAAGCACCGATCGCGATCAGGTCCCGGTTGGCCGAGTAGGCCGAGACCAGTCGCTTCAACTTGCGGATGCGCAGGCGCCACGGTTCGTCGGCGATTTCCGTGACCACGCGGCTGACCGACGACTCGACGTCGATGGCCGGGTACAAGCCGCTGTCGGCCACGCGGCGCGAGAGCAGGATGTGGCCGTCGAGGATCGCGCGCGCGGCATCGGCGATCGGATCCTGCGGATCATCGCCTTCGGTCAGCACCGTGTAGAACGCGGTGATCGAGCCACGGCCCTTGGCGCCATTGCCGGCGCGTTCGACCAGTGCCGGCAGCTTGGCGAACACCGACGGCGGATAGCCGCGGGTGGTCGGCGGTTCGCCGACCGACAGGCCGATCTCGCGCTGCGCCTGGGCGAAGCGGGTCAGCGAGTCCATCAGCAGCAGCACGTTCAGGCCCTGGTCGCGGAACCACTCGGCAATGGCGGTGGCGCGGTAGGCACCATGCAGGCGCGCCAGCGGCGGCCGGTCGGCAGGGCTGGCGACCACCACGGCGCGGCGAAGGCCTTCCTCGCCCAGCGTGGTCTCGACGAAATCGCGCACTTCGCGGCCGCGTTCACCGATCAGGCCGACCACGATCACGTCGGCGGCGGTGTAGCGGGTCATCATGCCCAGCAGCGTCGACTTGCCGACGCCGGATCCGGCGAACAGGCCGACGCGCTGGCCGCGGCCGATCGGCAGCAGCGCGTTGATCGCGCGCACGCCCACGTCCAGCGGCTGGGTGATCGGTTCACGCGCCAGCGGATTGATCGACACGCCGGCCATGCCAACATGGCCTTCGGCGCGGATCGGGCCCTTGCCATCCAGCGGCACGCCGTCGCTGTCGATGACGCGGCCGAGCAGGCCTTCGCCCACTTCCACGCCGCCCCGGCGCGCCGATGGCACCACCCGGGCATTGGGCAGCAGGCCATGCAGTTCGGCGCTGGGCATCAGGTAGGTGCGCTCGCCGGCAAAGCCGACCACTTCTGCATCGACCCAGCCACCGTCGACCACTTCCACCTTGCAGCTGGCACCCAGCGGCGCTTCGCAGCCGACCGCTTCCAGGGTGAGCCCGACCGCACGGCGCAACACGCCCTCGCGGATCAGGCCGCGACCATGCGCGGTGTCCACGCGCAGGCCATCCAGGCGCCGCGCCAGGCGCAGGTTGCGGGCTACGGCCCAGTCGGCCGGCGGCGGAGTGGTTTGCGGTCCGACGCTCATGCGGTGGCTCCGGTCTGGCGGATCACCGCATCCAGGGCCCCGCGCAGGCGGGCTTCCAGGGTGCCATCGATGCGCACGGCTTCGGCGTGCACGCGCAGGTCGCCACGGCTGAGGCTGGTATCCGGTACCAGGCGCTGCGCCGGTGAAAGGTTCAGCAGCGGGGCGAGGGCAGCGATGTCATCCGGGTGCAGCCGCACTTCCACCTCGCGGGTGCTGCCCCCCACGGCGTCGATCGCTTCGCCGACCAGCTGCGCCAGCAGTGCCGGCTCGGCTTCGTAGGCGCGGCCGACCAGTGCGCCGGCGATGCGCACCGCCAGTTCGCCGAGTGCACCGACCACTTCGTTCTCCAGCCGCACCAGCGGCCGGCTGAAGTTGTCCAGGATCCCTTCGATCTGCGCGGCGAGCCGACGTACTTCGGCCTGGCCCTGGCCGTAGCCGTCGGCATGGCCCTGTTCGAACCCTTCCTTCTCGGCGCTGTCCTGGATCGCCTGGATCTCTTCAAGGGTCGGCAGCTGCAGCGGCGGCTCCGGTTCGTGTTCCGGATCCGGCTCGGTGAGTTCGAACGCATCCTCCTGCTCCAGCACTGGTTCGGGCTGGGCCAGCAGGTCCGGGGCAAGCCAGCGCACGACGTTGCTCACAGCATGGCCTCCGCGCTGCCACCAATGGTGACGGTGCCTTCATCGGCCATGCGCTTGACGATCGCCAGGATCTCGCGCTGCGCGCCTTCGACGTCGGACAGGCGCACCGGGCCGCGGGCTTCCATGTCCTCCAGCAGGATCTCGGCCGCGCGCTGCGACATGTTGCGGGTGATCTTGTCGCGCACCTTGATGTCGGCGCCGCGCAGGGCCAGGCCCAGGCGCTCGCCGCTCACCTCGCGCAGTACCAGCTGCATCTCGCGATCGTCCAGGTCGACCAGGTCGTCGAACACGAACATCAGGTCCTGGATGCGGTTGCTCAACGGCGCATCGATGCGCGCGATTTCGCCCAGGATTGCCTGGTCCTGGCCGCTGTCCATGAAGTTCAGGATGTTGGCCGCGCACTGCACGCCGCCGATGTTCGACGACTTCAGGTTCTGGTTGCCGGCGAACTGGCGCTCCATGATCTCGTTGAGTTCATTGAGCGCGTTCGGCGGAATACCGTCGAGGGTGGCGATGCGCAGCAGCACATCCACGCGGGTACGGTCCGGCAGCAGCTTCAGCGCGTCGGCGGCCTGGTCGGTTTCCAGGTGCGCCATCACGATGGCGATGATCTGCGGGTGCTCGTTGCGCACCAGGTCGGCCACTGCACGCGGGTCCATCCACTTCAGCGCGTCCAGGCCGGTGGTGTTGCGGCCGAGCAGGATGCGGTCGATCAGGTTGCCGGCCTTCTCGCTGCCCAGCGCCTGCACCAGCATGTTGCGGATGTAGTCATCCGAGCCCACGCCCAGCGAGGTCTTCGAGCCCAGTTCCTGGCCGAACTGGTCCATCACCCGCTCCACCTGCTCGCGGGTGATGTCGGTCATGGTGGCCATGGCGATGCCGATCTTCTGTACTTCCTTGGGTTCCATGTGGCGCAGCACTTCGGCCGCATCCAGCTCACCCAGCGAAAGCAGCAGCACGGCCGCGCGCTGTACTCCGGTCAGTTGTGCCTCAGTCATTGGCCACCCAGCCTTTGACCACCTGGGCCACGCGCTTGGAGTCGGTCTTCACGGCTTCACGCGCCATCCGCAGTCGTTCCTCATATGAATCCACCGGCAGAGCGAGCGCATCCGGTCCGCCCAGGCTTGCCCGGTCGGTGCCCAGCGCTGGCAGCGCAATGCCATCGTCATCGACCAGCTGCACATCCGCCGTATGCGGCTCCAGCGCCTGCTCGTCTGCCTTCCTGCTCTGGCCGGTGATCGCGCGCAGCGCCGGGCGCAGCACGCCGAACAGCAGCGCCAGCACCACCACCGCGCCCAGCAGCATGCGGCCGGCATCGTGCACCCACGGCAGCTCCCACCAGGCCGGGCCTTGTTCGGGCGTGGTCTCGCGCACGAACGGGGCATTCATCACCGACACGGTGTCGCCACGCTCGGCGTTGAAGCCAACGGCCTGCTTGACCAGCGCCTCGACGCGGGTCAGTTCGGCGGCCGACAGCGGCTGCGGGCTCATCTTGCCGTTGGCGCCGGCGCGCGGCACGTTGTCCACCAGCACCGCCACCGACACGCGCTTGATGCGGCCGGCCGGCTGGCGGGTGTGCTGCAGGGTGCGGTCCAGCTCGTAGTTGCGGGTGGCGTTCTTGCTGCTTTCGGTCGGGGTCTGCGCGGTGGCCGGCGCGGCCTGCTGGCCCGGCGGACTGTTGCTGGTGGCACCCGGCACGCCCTGCGGACCCGGCGTGCTGGTGGTGTTCTCGCTCATCTGCTCGCTGCGCAGCTTCTGCGGTTCACCGTTGTAGAGCTCACGGGCTTCCTCGGTCACCGAGAAGTCCATGTCCACGCTCACTTCCGGGTTGACGCGGCCGGGGCCGGTCATCGGCTCCAGCAGTTCGCGGATGCGCTGGTTGAAAGAGGTTTCCTGGCGCCGCACCTGCTCGAACTGCGCGGCGTTGACCGCCGCCTCGCTGTTCGGGTCGGTGATGCTGAGCATGCGCCCGCTCTGGTCGACCACGGTCACCCGTTCCGGCGCCAGGTCCGGAATGCTGGCCGCGACCATGTGCACGATGGCGTCCACCTGGCTGCGTTCCAGCTGCTGGCCGCCCCGCAGTTCCAGGGTGACCGAGGCGCTGGCCACGTCACGCTGGCGGGTGAAGGCGCTGGGCTTGGGAATGGCCAGATGCACGCGTGAATCACGTACCGGGCGCAGCGTGTTGATGGTGCGCGACAGCTCGGTTTCCAGCGCGTGCTGGTAGCGCGCGCTTTCCACGAACTGGCTGACGCCGAAGCCCGGGTCGCGTTCCATCAGCTCGAAGCCGAGCTTGCCACTGTCGGTCAGGCCGGAGCCGGCCAGCTTCAGGCGGGCGTCGTGCAGGTTCTTTTCCGGCACGGTGATGCCACCGGTGGCCGGATCGAGCGCGAACGGAATCTGCGCGGCGCGTAGCAGGTCGGTCGCCTCAGCGGTCGCCTTCTGGTCCAGGCCGGTGTACAGCGGGACCATGCCCGGCTTCTGTGACCAGAAGAACACGGACAGGCCTGCCGCCACCGCCACCGCGATCATCGCCATCAGGCCCAGCCGACGGGTGATCTGCAGACTCTGCAGGCGGTCGAACCATTGCCCGGCCTTCTCGGCGTTCAGGCTGTCCTTGGAGAGCGTCAGTGCCATGCGTCAATGTTCCTTACAGCGGCATGTTCATCACGTCCTGGTAGGCCTGGACGAGACGGTTGCGGACTTCCACGGTGGCGCGGAAGGCGATCTGGGACTGCTGCGAGGCGACCATCACCTTGGCCAGGTCGGCGCTGGGGTCGCCCATTTCAAAGGCCTTGGCGAGGGCGCCGGACTTCTGCTGCGCATCGTTGACGCCGGCAATCGCACCACGCAGGGTTTCGGTGAAGCTGGCCGGCTGGGCCTGCGGCGCGTCCAGCACCGTGCCCGGCAGGGCGTTGCTGCGCGGCGTTTCGCCCAGCGGGTTGAGCGCCGGCTGCCCCATCTGGGTCTGATAGGAGCGGATCTGCGAAAGGATCGAAGTGACGGAGTGGGACATCTGCAACGGTTCCAGAAACAGGGATGGGGTTGTCTGCTGGAGCAGGTGCAAGTGCCGTGCCGAAACCGGTTTTCGATTCAGTGAAGTGAGGAGGTTGGGTGTGCGTGCGGGGTTGCACCCCGCTCCCCGCAGTAGTGCCGGTCGCTGGCCGGCAACCTCAACAGCAACAGCTGGGTTTTCCGTGGGATGGCGGTGTGGGTCCGGTTGCGGGGGACGCCGTAAACCCGT
>NZ_KV791342.1:0-9448 GCF_001807895.1 Stenotrophomonas sp. HMSC10F07 | reverse complement strand
GCTGCTGTTGGTGGGTGCCGACCGTTGGTCGGCACTGATCGGATGGGGTCAGAGCCCGTTGCGACGCAACGGGCTCTGGCCCCATTGAAGGCGCCATTTATCCGGCGTCGGTTTTCTGGCCTACGGCTGCAGGGTCCAGTGGCCGGAATTCTGGCGCTGGCGCGGCGCGATGGGGCCGTCGTGCTGGGTGTAGATGAAGCGGCCCTGGCGGTCGCTCTGGCAGGTCAGCAGCAGGGTGTAGTGGGCGGGACCGGCCGGGTGGGCCTCGGTCATCAGGATTTCCGCGACATGCGGGGCCAGGCGCTGGTAGCGGTAGCTGCCGCCGATGCGCAGGTCGGTGCCGAGGATATCCAGCACGTACTGGTTGCCGGTGAAGCTGACCTGCACCATGCGTCCGGCGTTCGGATTGTCCGGCGCATACAACGGGTCGCTGAGGTTGGTGAAGTGGCGCTGGTCCAGTGTGACAGGCAGCGTGCAGTTGGCCGCGGTGGCCAGGGCCGGGCAGAGCAGGGTGGCGAGCAGGGCGAGGCGACGCATGGTGGAACCTCCTTGGGGGTGTCCTCGCCATGCTCCGCACTGCGGCGGTGTTGTCTCTAGGAAAACGTGCAAAAGCAATGGGGTCAGATCCCTTTCCTGGGGAAAGGGATCTGACGCCCGGGCGACCGCGGGCGCCAAAAACACCAACGCCCGGGCAAGCCCAGGCGTTCGTGCCCCCTTCATGCTGGCAATGCGTTTCAGCCGGCCAGTTCGGCCTGCTCGCGCTCGATGCCGTACTTGCGCAGCTTTTCCACCAGGGTCGTGCGGCGCAGGCCGAGCAGCTGGGCGGCGTGGGCGACCACGCCCTGGGTGCGTTCCAGTGCTTCGTTGATCAGGCCCAGTTCGATGTTGGCCATGTGGTTGCGCAGGTCCATGCCTTCGTCGGGCAGCGCCGCCGGTGCCGCCGGGCGATTGACGGCAATGCCGTGCTCCAGTGCCGGCTGGTTGCCGCTGCCCGGGGTGTGGAAGGAGAAACTGCGCAGGTCCAGGCGTTCTTCGCTGGCGGCCGGCTGTGCCGGTGCCGGCGTGGCGGCCAGTGCCGCATCGCCACGGTAACGGGCCGGCAGGTCCTGCACGCGCACCGAACCCCCCGGATGCAGCACCGCCAGGCGCTCGACCAGGTTGGTCAGCTCGCGCACGTTGCCCGGCCATTCGTAGCCGGCCAGCGCCTGCAGGGCTTCCGGGGTGAAGCGCACTTCGCCACGGCCAGTGCGGGCCAGCTGCGCGGCGATGGTTTCCACCAGTGCCGGCAGGTCTTCGCGACGCTCGCGCAGCGCGGGTACTTCAATCGGGAACACGTTGAGGCGGTAGAACAGATCCTCGCGGAACTTGCCCTCAGCGATGCGGGTCTCCAGGTCGCGATGGGTCGCGGCCACCACGCGCACGTTGCAGCGGATGGTCTGGTTGCCACCCACGCGCTCGAAACTGCGCTCCTGCAGCACGCGCAGCAGCTTCACCTGCATCGGCAGGCTCATGTCGCCGATTTCGTCGAGCAGCAGGGTGCCGCCCTCGGCCATTTCGAAACGGCCCTTGCGCGCGGTGAGCGCGCCGGTGAAGGCGCCCTTCTCATGGCCGAACAGTTCGCTTTCCAGCAGGTCGGCCGGAATGGCGCCGCAGTTAATCGCCACGAACGGTCCGTCACGGCGCGGCGAACGCTGGTGGATGGCGCGCGACACCACTTCCTTGCCGGTACCGGATTCACCCAGCACCAGCACGGTGGTATCGAATGCGGCCACCTGCTCGATCATGGTGCGCAGGGCGCTCACTGCCGGGCCGTTGCCGGTGGGTCCCTGGTCCTGCGCGGCGCCGGCCTGATGCTCGGCATCCAGGCGCTTGAGGCTGGCGCGGCGCAGCAGGGCTTCCATCTGCGCGTGGCGCAGCGGCGTTTCCAGCGGCCAGATATTCGCTTCATGCAGCCCGTGCTGCTGGGCAAACACTGCGGCATCACCATCGGCCAGCAGCACCGAAGGCGGCAGGCTGCTGCCGCCCAGCCAGTTGTACAGCGCGGTGCTGGCGGGGCTGTCGTCCAGGCTGCCGACGATCACCGCCATCCAGTCGTTCTGGCGCTGCCGGCCCAGGTCGAAGTCGGCCGCGTCGGAGACCCAGCGCGGATTGAAGTCCATGAATTCCAGCAGGGCAACGGTGCGCTCTGCGCGCACGGCGTCGTTGTCCAGCACCAGGATGCGCGATTCACTCACGACTGTTCCTCCCTGAGGCCTTCCAGGATCGGCATCACTTCCTGGATGTAGGACAGCTTGCTGACAAAGTTGTCGGCACCGGCACGCAGCGCGTGTTCGCGGTGCTCGGCGTCGTCGAAGTGGCTGGCGATCACGATGTACGGTGCATCGTCCTGCGACTTGATCAGGCGGGTGGCCTGCAGGCCGCCCATCTCCGGCATGGCCAGGTCCATCAGCACCACCTGCGGGCGCAGCGTTTCCGAGCGCTCGATCGCTTCCAGGCCGTTGCCGGCACTGCCGACGATCTGCAGCCAGTCGATCTTGCGGAAATGGCGCATCGCCGCGTTGATGAAGCCCTCGTGGTCATCGACCAGCAGGACCGTGAGCTTGTTCATGTCCAACATCCTTTTCAGCCCACCCGGGCCAGCTGCGGTTGCCTGGCGCTGAGCCGGCGCCGTTCGCGGGCCGGGGCGATATCCAGTTGTTCTCGGTATTTTGCGACGGTTCGGCGGGCAATGTTCACCCCCTGGCGTGACAGCAGGCCGGCAATGGCCTCGTCGGCCAGCGGACGGCCGGCGGGTTCGGCGTCGATCAGGCGGCGGACCATGGCTTTCACCGCCTGGCCGGAGACGCTGGCGCCTTCCAGGCGCACCGCGAAGAAGTGCTTCAGTTCGAAGGTGCCGCGCGGGGTCTGCAGGAACTTGCCGGTGGTGATGCGCGAGACGGTGGACTCGTGCATGCCGATTTCCTCGGCCACTTCCTTCAGGGTCAGCGGGGCCATCGCCTCTTCGCCACGCACCAGGAAGGCGGCCTGGCGCTCGACGATCACACGCGCGGTGCGCAGCAGGGTGTCGTAGCGCATCGACAGGCCGCGGCTGAACCAGCGCGCCTCCTGCAGCATCTCGCGCAGTGCCGGCGCGGCTTCGCTGGTTTCGGCCAGCGCCTGTTCGTACTGGCTGTTGATCGAGACGCGGCGGCTGGTGGCCGGGTTCAGTGCCACCTTCCACTGCCCATCGGCATGCCAGGCGACCACGTCCGGTACCACCACCGCATTGCGTTCGGGCAGCAGGCTGTCGCCGGGGCGCGGCTGCAGCGAGAGGATCAGGCGCACCGCCTCGCGCACGTCGTCGATCTCGGCGTCGTGCTGGCGGGCGAGGGCGGGGTAGTCGTGTGCGGCCAGTGCCTCGAGCGCGCCATCGAGGATGCGGGCGGCCAGGTGACGCGCGGGGACCACGCCGTGCAGGCTGCGCAGTTGTGCCTGCAGGCCTTCGCGCAGGTCCTGCGCAGCCATGCCAGCCGGTTCACCGTGCAGCAGCTGCTGGCGGATGGCCTCGACGCCTTCGGCGGCGATGTCGAACTGGGCGCTGGCCAGCAGCTGCAGCTGCGCCAGTGGCGCCTGCAGGTAGCCGGCCTCGTCGCAGTGGTCGAGCCAGAACGCGGCCACCGCCAGTTCGCTGTCGTCCATGTCCAGCGCCAGGCGCTGCAGCACGCGCAGCTGAGGGTCGGTCGACTCACCGGCGGCAATGCGCGCCATGCGGTCGTCGTCGCCGTCCTGCCAGCTGGCGCCGGCCACGTCCCACATCGAAGACTCCGGCAGCTCGTCGAACGCGGCGGTTTCCAGCGTGGTGGCGCTGACCTCGGTGGCATCAGCGGCAGGCGCTTCGGCCTCTTCGATCTCCAGCAGCGGGTTGGAGTCCAGCAGGCGCTGGATTTCCTGTTCCAAGTGCAGGCCATCAAGCTGCAACAGCCGTATCGACTGCAGCAGCTGCGGGGTGAGGTGAAGTTGTTGGCCCAGCTGGGTCGAGAGTGCAGCCTTCATCGTGGTTCCCCGGCGCCGCTCCCCGGCGCCTTGTGGAACGCATCTTGCTTTTGATCCGGCGTGGGCGGAATCGGGGGGTTCCTGAGGGGATTCGTGGTTGTCCCGACAGGATGTAGGGGTTATCCCTACATTGGCTCGGGATATTGACGAAACGGGCCGCCAAGTCATTGATTCGTCGTGCCGACGCGGCGGGTTTTGCAGCGGCCGGTGTACGGATTCCTGTCAGGGAATGTCGGGGTGACGGGAATTCGTCGCCGGTGCAGTGCCGGGCAGGGGTCAGGTCCCTTTCCTGCGGAAAGGGATCTGACCCCATTGGCAGGCAATCACTCCAGCTCGTGCTGGTGGCGCGCGGCCAGCAGCAACAGGTCATTGGCGCGGCGGCAGCCCAACGACTCCATCATGCGTGCGCGATGGGTTTCCACCGTCTTCACGCTGATGCCGAGGTCCGCAGCGATTTCCTTGTTGCTTTCGCCCTTGCCGATGCGGCGCAGGATCTCGCGCTGACGCGGCGACAGCGCGGCAATGCCGGTAGGCTTCTCGCGGCCCAGCATGGGGGCCAGCATCTTGGCCGAGATCTGGGGACTCAGGAACACCTGGCCGGCATGCGCGGCGCGCAGCGCCAGTTCCAGCTCCTGCGGTGCTGCATCCTTCACCACGAACCCGACCGCACCGCGATCCAAGGCGTCGCGCACATGGGCGGCATCGTCGTGCATGGTCATCATCACCACCCGGGTGCCCGGGGCGCGCAGGCGGATGTCGCTGAGCGCTTCCAGGCCGGTGCGGCCCGGTAACGAGAGATCCATCAGCACCACATCCGGCGCATGCTGCAGGGCCAGCTGCAGTGCCTGTTCGGCGTTGCTGGCCTCGGCGACGAGCTGCACGTCGGCAAACCCCTGCAGCAGCCGCGCCAGGCCGGCGCGGACGAGGGTGTGATCGTCGACGATGAGAACTCGCACAGGCACGCAACAGATCCGTGTAGGGGAGTCCACCTTAACTTAGCTGAACGGGCGCGCCAAGGCTTGCCCGCCAAGCGTGATGGTGGCAGCTTTCAGCGCGCCCGGCGCGCCTCGGCCACCTGGCGGCGGTGCAGTCGGAACAGGTGCCGTTCCATTGCCATTTCCAGGCCGTCGCCCAGGCGCTGGAAGCGCAGCCACAGGAAGTGGCCGCCGCTGCCGTTGGCTGCCTCGGCGATCACTTCCACCGGCAGGTCGATGTGGTCGGGCAGCCAGTCGCTGGGCTGCAGGCGCACCACGCCGGCCTGTCCGGGGCTGGCACCACTGCGCGGGCCCAGCTGCAGGCGGATGCCACGGCGCGACCAGCGCACCGGGCGCAGGGGCAGTTCCAGGCCCTGCTGGCGCACCAAGCGGCCGAGCAGCACCATCGCCAGGTCCAGCTTGGCTTCAAGGCGTTGCAGCTGCAGGGTGGCCTCGTTGCGCTCGTCGTGCTCGTCAACACGGCTGTCTTCGACCAGTGCCAAGCTGCGCATCAGGCCTTCGGCACCGCTGGTGCGTCCGGCCGCGCTGCCCGCCTGGAACTCGGCCGGCAGGGCCAGCTCGCAGCTGAGCGTTTCGTCGAACAGCTCGCTTTCGGCAGGATGGTGCAGCGACGTGGTCGGCAGCTGGGTCATGCCAGCGATTCTGCCTGCAGGTAGGCATGGGCGGCGCGAAGAGAGCGCTGGCCGTCATTCATCAGTGCGGCTGCTGCATCGCGGCGCTGGCGCAGCAGGCCCAGAAGGCTCTGCTGGCGCTCGAACAGCGCGCTCAGCGGCGCGTGGTCCGCAGCGGTCAGCGGCTGGCTGAGCAGGGCATGCAGGGTGCTGTCGTGCCCGTCGAGCAGGCTGTCGGCCTGGTCCAGGGCGTCATCGCCCAATGCCTTCTCGAAGGCATCCAGCTGCGCGTGCAGTTCGGGCAGGCTCATGGCGCCACCGCGGCCGGGCGGCGCTGTTCGTGCGGGATCGCGTTCCAGGCGCTGTCGATCTCGCCCAGCAGCTGCAGCGATTCATCCAGCGCGGCGCGGTCGTTGTGCAGGTTGGCTTCGGTCAGGCGCTGCAGCACGTAATCGTACAGGGCCGACAGGTTGCCGGCGATCTCGCCGCCGGCCTCATGGTCCAGCGAGCCGTTGAGGTGGCCGACGATCGCGCAGACTTCGCCGATCGCCTTGCCCTTGCCGGCCTGGTCGCCGCGCTCGAGGCTGGCCAGGGCGCGACGCACGCGCTCCAGCGCGCCGGCCAGCAGCATCGCCACCAGCTTGTGCGGATCGGCATCGGCGACCGCACTGGTCACTCCCACCTGGCGGTACTGCTCGGCATATTGACGGCTGGAACCGTACATTCGTGATTCTCCTTGCGCGGGGTGCCGCCGGGCGATCGTGGGGATCGGTGCCGGCGGCGCGGCGATGATTGCTGTTGCGTCCGTTATCGGTGCATTGCGCGGCAAACTTGAGTGCCACGCACGCATCGTCAGCGGTTCAACTGTGCCAGCTGCTGCTGCAGCGCCGTGTTGCTCTGCTGCAACTTGCCCATCAGGCTGTCCAGCGCGATGAACTGCTTCTTGTAGCGCTCTTCCACGCTCTTCATCCGCGTGTCGAGATCCTTGCGGCGCTTGTCGATGTTGTCCAGCGTGGTGTTCAGTCCCTTGGTCCGCGCGACGAACGCGCCTTCCTTGCCGACCGTGGTGCTGACATAGCCGTCGACCAGCGTGTACAGCTTGCCGGCACCGCCGGTATCTCCGGTGATCGCCTGGCGCATCTTCTCCGGCTGGCTGGCCAGTGCGGCGGCGAACTTGGTGGTGTCCAGGATCAGCGTGCCGTCGGCATTGGGGTAGCCGCGGGTATCCAGACCGATCGCCTTGGCATCGAGCTTGTCACCGGCCAGGTCCTTGAGCACGCTCGACATCACCGAGCGCAGTTGGCTGGTGGCGCCGCGCATCTGCGCATCACCGGTCAGCGTGGAGGCTTCCTTGGTCTTGGCGTCGTACTTGGTTTCGGTGTTGATCGCCGCCAGTGCGGCGTTGTAGGCGGTGACGAACTCCTGCATCACCTTGGTGGCTGCCGCAGTGTCGGTGCTGATGGTCACCGTGCTGGTGCCCGGCATCTTCAGGTTCAGGGTCAGGCCCGGAACCGCATCGGCCACCGTATTGCTGGCGCTTACGACCTTCACGCCATCGATGGTCAGCTCGGCGTCGGCGGCGGCGGTGTTCTGCTTGAGGCTGTTGACCAGTCCCCCCAGCTTGGCGTCGCTGCCTGCGTATTCGAGCTTGATCGCGTTGGCGGCACCGGTCTTCTCCTGGGCGATCGACAGGTACTGGTTGTCGCCGGAGCTGATCAGGGTGGCCTGCACGCCTTCCTTGCGGCCAGCCGCATCGATCTTGTTGCGGATGGTGGTCAGCGTGTCGCCGTCCTCCACCTCCACGTTCATGGTCTTGGCCTTGTCGCCCACGCCAACGGTCAGCGTCAAGGTTCCGGCAGCAAACGTGTCGGTCTTGGGTACCGAGGTATCGGCGATCAGTTTGTGCGCGGTGGCCAGCGAGGTGACATTGACCACGTGCGTGCCATTGGAGGCGGCAGCCTTGGTTGTGCCGACGTCATACAGCGCGACCGACGCCGTCAGGATCTCGTCGGTGCCCTTGTCGCCGCCTTTGCTTGCGGTCACGGTGCGCGTGTCGAACGCCGTGGTGGCCTTCAGTGCGGTCAGCGCCGTCTTCAGCTTGTCGAAGGCCGAGGTGATGGTGCCGATCGACGACAGCTGCATCTTGGCCTTGGACTGCTGCAGGTTCAGCGCATTGTCGGCGGGCTTGCGGTCGGCTGCGACCAGCTGGTTGACGATGTCCGAGATGTTGAGCCCCGAGCCAATGCCACCGTATCCAAAGTCTGCCACGTCGTTTCTCCTGGTATCCGGGCCCGGCCGTCGTGCGGTGGCCCGTCGTCAACGAAAATAGCGGCCTGCGCCGCTGGGTCTTGAGGACTTCGTTGATGCACGTGCCGTGCCAATCGCCTGGCGCAGGTTCTGGCACGCGGGTTGCAGGAGGGCTGGGGCAGGGTGCGGGTGGGTTCACCGCGGGCTGCCGGGAGTCTGCAAAAAGCCCTCCCCCAATGCAGGGGAGGGATCAGACTACTGACAATCGGGGGGAGACGAAGCCGCCCGGTACGTACAGTCAAAGGTACAGCGCTGAAAGAGAGGTCCGCAGGAGCGGGCGATGCCAAGCCGGTTCGGGACTCATCCCGGGCCGGGCATGGCCCGCGCCTTCGTGCATCGTGGCTTCCCGGTTGCCGCTACCGTCGGTTCGACCCGACGGTAGCGGCGCCTTCTTGCCGTGGATCAGCGCAGCAGGCTGAGCACGCCCTGCGGCACCTGGTTGGCCTGGGCCAGCATGGCCGTACCGGCCTGCTGCAGGATCTGGGTGCGGGTCAGCTCGGCGGTTTCCTTGGCAAAGTCGGTGTCCTTGATGCGGCTGCGCGATGCCGACAGGTTTTCCGACGAGGTCTGCAGGTTGGCCACCACCGAGGTGAAGCGGTTCTGGATCGCACCGAGGTCGGCGCGGGTGCTGTTGATCGCACCCAGGGCCTTGTCGACCACTTCCAGGGCCTGCTGGGCACCGAGCACGGTGCTCACGTCCAGCTTCTGCACGTTGGCCGAGGTGTCGGTGCCAGCAGTGTAGGCGCCGGCAGCCGCTGCGGTGCCCCAGGTCTTGGCGGTGGCGTCGTAGTCGCTGCGCATCAGGGCGATATCGGCAGCGGCAACGGCCTTGCCTTCCTTCACCGAGCTCAGCTTCAGGGAGCCGTCGGCATTGGCTTCGGCGTAGATGCCGGCCTCGCCGATCTTGGCGTTGATGGCGGTGGCGACGGCCTTGGAGGCATCCGCCGTGGTGGCGCCGGCCTTGACTTCAACCGTGCCGATGTCCACGCCCATCACGGTGCCGGAGAAGCGTGCGCCGTCGGTGCTGGCGGCCAGGGCGGCGGTCGCGCCGGTGGCGAAGGTCGAGGTGCCCAGCGAGCTGGCCTTGGCATCGATGGTCTTGTCGATGGCGATGGCCTGGCCGGCATTGGCGCCGACCTGGAACAGCTGGCTGGAGAAGGTGCCGTCCAGCAGCTTGGTGCCGTTGAAGTCCGACTGCTTGGCGACGCGGTCGATTTCCGAGACCAGCTGGGTCACTTCGGCCTGCAGGGCCTTGCGGTCGCTGGCCGAGTTGGTGGCGTTGGCGGCCTGCACCGACAGCTCGCGGACGCGCTGCAGGTTGTTGCCGATTTCGGTCAGCGAGCCTTCGGCGACCTGGGCCAGCGAGATGCCGTCGTTGGCATTGCGGATGGCGACGTCGGTACCGCGGATCTGCGTGCCGAAGCGCTCGGAGATCGCCAGGCCGGCGGCGTCGTCCTTGGCGCTGTTGATGCGCGAACCGGAGGACAGGCGCTGGATGGTGGT
>NZ_KV791341.1:71433-212372 GCF_001807895.1 Stenotrophomonas sp. HMSC10F07 | reverse complement strand
TGCGCGAACCGGAGGACAGGCGCTGGATGGTGGTAGCCAGCGAGCTGCCGCTGGTGCTCAGGTTACGCTGAGCATTCAACGACATCGTATTGGTGTTGATGACTTGTGCCATGAGGAGAGGTCCTTGAGCGGTTGCACGTGAGTTGGGTCAGACGCCCCCGACGTGCCCCGGGGGCGGCTCATGTCAGCGCTGCAACAGGCTGAGCACGTTCTGCGGCACCTGGTTGGCCTGGGCCAGCATGGCCGTACCGGCCTGCTGCAGGATCTGGGTGCGGGTCAGTTCGGCGGTTTCCTTGGCGAAGTCGGTATCGCGGATGCGGCTGCGCGATGCGGACAGGTTCTCCGAGGAGGTCTGCAGGTTGGCGACCACCGAGGTGAAGCGGTTCTGGATCGCGCCGAGGTCGGCGCGGACGCTGTTGACCGATTCCAGGGCCTTGTCGACGATCGACATCGCCTTCTGTGCGCCTTCGGCGGTGGTGACGTTCAGGTCCTTGACGAAGCTGGCCGCTGCACCGGTCAGGGTGCCGCCGTTGGTGCTGGTCTCGGTCAGGCCCAGGCCGGCGATGGTCGCGGCGGTGACGCCGGCCGGCGGGGTTGCCGCGCTGACGCCCAGGGCGAAGGTCTGGCCATCCTTGACCGAAGCCAGGCTGATGACGCCGGCATTGACCGAGGCCACCACGCCGGTTTCACCCAGCTTGTTGTTGATCGCCGCAGCGGTGGCCGAGGTGATCGACTCGCCAGCCTTCACGGTGAAGTCGCTGATGGTGACCGTGGTGGCGGTGCCGCCCGGCGGGGTGACCGAGACCTGCAGGCCGGAGTAGGTGGTGTCGGCCGTGGCCTTGTCCACCGCCAGCGCGGTGCCGGTGTAGCCGTTGGCGAAGGTGGCAGCCCCCAGCGAATCGGCCTTGGCGTTGACCACGCTGTTGATGGCAATGGCCTGGCCGGCGTTGGCGCCCACCTGGAACAGCTGGCTGGTGAAGCTGCCGTCCAGCAGCTTGGTACCGTTGAAGTCGGCCTGCTTGGCCACACGATCGATTTCCGAGACCAGCTGGGTCACTTCGGCCTGCAGGGCCTTGCGGTCGCTGGCCGAGTTGGTGGCGTTGGAGGCCTGCACACCCAGTTCGCGGATGCGCTGCAGGTTGTTGCCGACTTCGTTCAGCGAACCCTCGGCGACCTGGGCCAGCGAGATGCCGTCGTTGGCGTTGCGGATGGCCACGTCCAGACCGCGGATCTGGGTGGTGAAGCGCTCGCTGATGGCCAGGCCGGCCGCGTCGTCCTTCGCGCTGTTGATGCGCAGGCCGGACGAGAGGCGCTGGATGGTGGTGGCGAGCGAGCTGCCGCTGGTGCTCAGGTTGCGCTGAGCGTTGAGCGACATCGTATTGGTGTTGATTACCTGTGCCATGGGGTCGTCTCCTCTTATATGGAACCCGTTGGTGAATGAAACGAAGCGCCGCCTGTTTTTTTGTGTGGCTGTGTGCTTCGCCGTTGCCAAATGAATAACGGCGCTTTGTCAACAACCTTTAGCCGTGAATTCCGCTGAAGCCAGAATTCGTTGCCTGAAGCTGTTTTCCCGGGGTTTTCAGCCCTGTTGCCAGGATGGAAGCGAGCCCGGGAGGGGCGGTCGGGCAGGGCCTGACCAGCGCTGATGAAGGTATCGGCGGGGTGCGACCCGGCTTGATGGGCAATCACGGAGAATCGGCCGGAGATGGCCAGAGGGCCGCGTGGTGGCGGGCAGGCGCGCAAACGAAAAAGGCCGCGATGCAGGGCATCGCGGCCTTTCAGGGGTGACGCAGGAGAGGCGTCAGCGCAGCTTGTTGAACAGCGACATCGACTGCATCTGCGAGAAGATCGTCTGCGCCGCCTGCAGTGCGGTGCTCTGCAGCTGGTACTGGCTCAGTGCATCGGCGTAATCCAGGTCGCGCATCTGCGACAGCGTGGTCTTCAGGGTCACGCCATTGGCCTCGCGCATCTCCGCCGCGTTGTCCAGCGCCTTCAACTGCGCACCACCGGCAGCGCGCGAATCGATCATCCGCTCCGAGGCGCGCGCGACGTCGCGCAGTGCGCTCTGCAGCTGATTCTGCTGCGCAGTCATCTGCGCGGTGGTACCGGTGTCGGCACCCAGCGCGGCGACCAGGTTGTCCATGGTGGCGAAGATGTCGCGGCTGCTGGCGGCCTGTACGCTGAAGCTGTCGCCCGCTGCAGGTGCGCCGGTGATGCGCAGGCGCACACCGTTCACTTCCAGGTCGTCGCCAGCCTTGTAGGTGCCGGTGCCGGTCACGTTGCCCGCACCATCCACCACCTCGTACTGGGTGCCGGTGGTGAAGCGCACGCTGAAGCCCTGGCCGTTCCAGCTGTCGCTGCCGTCGCGGGTGATGTTGGTCAGCACGCCGTTGCCGGTGTTGCCGGCCGCGGCGCTGCCGTCAACGAAGCCGTCGCCGGTGGGGATGCGCATGAAGATCTCGCTGCCGGGCAGGGCGTCGCGCACATAGGTATCGGGGCCGACTTCAACCTGGCGCTGGGTCTGGTCGCCGCGATAGACGACCTTGCCGTTGATCTTGGCAAACGGCGGGTCACCGTCGTTGGTGCCACCGAACACGTAGCGGCCGGTACCATCGTCGGCGTTGGCCAGCGACAGCAGGCCATCGCGGATCTGGTTGACCTCGGTGATCAGCGTCTTCTTGTCGGCCGCGCTCAGTGCCGGATTGCTGGCCTGGATGGTCAGATCGTTGACGCGCGCCATCAGGTCGTTGACCTGCGCCAGGGTGTTTTCCTGCACGCCCAGGCGGTTCTGCACATTGCCGGCGTTGAGCTTCATGCGGTCCAGTGCGGCCAGGCTGCGGTCAAGCCCGACTGCAGTGCCGGCGGCAACCGGATCGTCCTTGGCGCTGACGATCTTGCTGCCAGTAGCAATCTGCTGCTCCAGGTGGCTGAGCTTGGCCTGCTTGGCCATCATCAGCGACACCGACTGGTTGAACATCATGCTGGTGGAGATGCGGCTGCTCATCGGCGGACGGCCCCCAGGATGGTCTGGAACATGCTGTCGGCGGTGGAAATCAGCTGTGAGGCAGCCTGGTAGGCCTGCTGCAGGCGCAGCATGTCGGCGGCCTCTTCGTCCAGATTCACGCCGGAGACCTCGTCGCGGGCTTCCTGTGCCTTGTCATTGATCACCAGCTGCGCATCGAGCGAGTACTCGGCCGAGCGGGCGGCGGCGCCGACCTGGGTGGTCAGGCCACCCAGTGCACCGTTCAGTGTCACCGTTCCGGCGTTGAAGGCCTTCGTGCTTTCCACCTTGGCCAGCCTGGAGGCATTGCTGTTGTCCGACGAACCGGCCGGGGTCGGGGTGATGTTGAAGGTATCGCCCACCTTCGGCGCACCGTCCAGTACGAAGCTCCAGCCGTTGGCACTGATGGTCTGGCCAGGCGTATAGGTCTGAGGCGGGCCACCGTCGATGGTGTAGGTGGTCGCCGAGGTGAACACGATCGCCGACGGATTGCGCAGGTTCGCGTTGGCCGAATCGGTGACGGTGACGCCGCTCAGCTTGCCGGTACCGGTGTTGGCGGTGGCGGCTGCGCCCTTGACTGCGGCGGCCGCGGCAATGCGCGACGGATCGGTGATGGCCATCTCCAGGCTGCCGGCCACGCCGGCGGTGGGCTGCAGCAGGAAGCGGTCATTGGCCGCGGGGGTGCCGCCGACGACCAGGTTCACGCCGTTGATCACCAGCGGATCGGCGGCGGTGCCGGTACCGGTCAGGGGAATGCTGGCGCCGGTGTCGGCGCGGCTGGCCTTCCAGGTGGTGCCATCGAACTGCAGCACCACGTTCTGCGCGTCCAGTTTGCCCAGGTCGCCATAGGTGGCGCTGAGGCTGGCGGTTCCGGTATTGCTGTTGTTGCCGGTCACGCGCGGGCTGCCGATGTTGAAGAAGTCCCCGCCCATCTGGCCATACAGATCCACACCCTGGTGGTGGACCTGGTTGAAGCTCTCGGCCAGGCCCACCGCCAGCTTGCCCAGTTCGGCCTGCGCAGGCGTCAGCACGGTGTCGCGGAATTCCAGCAGGCCACCGATCTGGCCACCGACCGCCTTCGGGTCGAGACGGATGGTGTTGCCCTGGGTCTCCAGTGCCAGCTGCAGGCGCTCGGGCTGGTAAGGATCGGCCACGGTGGTGACCTTGGTCGCCGTGGTACCCACCACCAGCGCGTTGCCGCCGGCAGTGTAGACATTCATGATGCCGCCGTCCTGGATCACCGCGGTGCCACCGGTGTAGCCGATCAGCTGGGTGATCAGCTGATCGCGGCGGTCGAGCAGGTCCGGTGCAGCCGAGGCAATGTTGGTGCCGATGGCACCGTTGATCTGCGCGATCTCCTGCGCAAGGCGGTTGACCTCGGTCGCACCGGCCAGCAGGCCGTTGTTGACCTCGCTGTTGAGATTGTTCAGGTGCGTGTTGAGCTGCACGAAGCGGTTGGCCAGCGCCTTGCCACCGTCGAGCATGTTCTGGCGGTCGGCGGTGCCGGCCGCGTTGGACGACAGGCCACTGACCGAGTCGAAGAAGTTCGACCAGACGCCGGCCACGTTGGTGGCGGCATCGGAGAACAGGGCGTTGACCCGGTCGGCCATGCCCGAAAGCTGCTTCAGGCGCGCCAGCTCACCGCTGCTGTCGAGCAGGCGCGAGATCGCCAGCTGGTCGGCCGTGCGACGGATGTCGGTGATGCGGGTGCCGTTGCCGACCGTGCCGTAGCCATAGTTCTGTGGATCGGCGGTGGCGAAGTTGACCTTCTGCCGGCTGTAGCCGGGTGTATTGAGGTTGGCCACGTTGTGGCTGGTGGTCGCCAACGCTCGCTGGAAGGCGAGCAGGGCACCGGTACCGGTGGAAAGTACGCTGGACATGGTGTTCCTCAACGACGGGTGATACCCAGCGCCGCGGTCGCGGTGCTGGCGAAGGTCTGGCCAAGGCGCGAGCCGGCGTCGGCCACGGCGGCTACGGCGCGCTCGATGGTCGGGCCGCCGGCGATCGCAGCGATCTTGGCGGCGTAGCGCGGATCGGTGGCGTAACCGGCGCGCTGGAGGCCACGGGCGAAGCCCTGCACGTCGGTGCCGGCCTGCAGGGCCTGCTGGTAGCGCGGGCTGGTCTTCAGCAGGCGCACGTAGTCGGCAAAGCTCTCGGCCGCTGAACCGTAGGCGCGGAAGCTGGCGGTTTCGTTGCGGCGCACGCCATCGACATATTCATGGGTGCCGGCCGTGGCGCGCTGGCCGTTCCAGCCAGTGGCCTTGATGCCGAACAGGTTGTGCGAGGTGCTGCCATCGGCACGCTTGATGTGGCGCTTGCCCCAGCCAGTCTCCAGCGCGGCCTGGGCGACCAGGGCGCGGGCATCCACGCCCAGTTCCCTGGCCGCGCTCTGTGCGTGCTGCCAGATACTGGCGACGAAGCCCTCCGGGGTATGCTCGCCGAGCTGGGCGACCGCGGTGCGCGTGGCCAGGGCATCGGCCGGGCTCACGGCCGTGCCGCGATTGCTGGCCGTCGCCGTCCACTGGTCGCTGTTGGCGGCCCAGTCCTCGCCCTGCAGGCTGCCGATGTACGGATCCTCGGTGCCCAGCGAGCGGTGCAGGCCGCTGCTCTCACGGCCGGCGATCAGGTCCAGTGCCTGCTCCATCGGTGCCAGCGCGGCCTGCGCACCGTGCTGCGCGCCTGCGGCCATCTGCTGCAGCATGCGCACGGCCTGGCTGCCATCTTCCAGGGGCAGCGACGGTGCCGGCCTGGCCGGCGCGTTGAGCTGGTACGCGCGGCTGGCCTTGGCCGGATCCACGCGGGTATCCAGTGCCGGACCTTCGGCGGCCTGGCCGGACAGCTGGCGGGTGATCATGCCGGACAGGCCCAGGCCCTTGCCGCGGGTCATCGCCTCGGCAATCTTCTGGTCGTACATGTCGCGGAACATCTTGTTCTCGCCGGGAAACAGCGAGTCGCCGAAGCTGGCATCGCGCATGCTCTTGACCAGCATCTGTGCGAACTGGCCTTCCAGCTGGCGAGCGACCTTGTCGATCTTCGCCGGATCGTTCTGCTGCGCCGGGTGCAGGTCGAATGCGGGATTGATGCGCATGTCAGATCACCTCAAGCTCGGCACTCAGTGCGCCGGCCTGCTTCAGGGCTTCCAGGATCGCGATCAGGTCGCCCGGTGCCGCGCCCACGGCGTTCACCGCATGCACGATTTCGTCCAGGGTGGTGCCGCCGCTGAACTTGAACATGCGGCTGCCGTCGTTGGTGGCGGTGATGGTGGACTGCGGGCTGGCAACGGTACGGCCGCCCGACAGCGCATTGGGCTGGCTGACGTTGGTGTTTTCCTGGATGGTCACGGTCAGCGAACCATGCGATATCGCGGCCGGCCCCACGCGCACCTGCTGGCCGATGACCACGGTGCCGGTGCGTGAATTGACCACCACCTTGGCCGGGGCGCTGCCCGGGGTCAGTTCCAGGTTCTCGATGCGCGCCAGCAGGCCGATGCGTGCGCCCGGATCGGTCGGTGCGGTGACGGCGACGGTCACGCCATCGATCGCGCGTGCCGCGCCTTCGCCGAATGCGTTGTTGAGCGCGGCGACCATGCGCGAGACCGTGGTGAAATCGTTGTTGTGCAGGTTCAGGGTGATGTCGCCGCCGTTGGCCAGCGGATCGGGCAGGGCACGCTCCACGGTGGCGCCGTTGGGAATACGGCCGACGCTGGGCACGTTCACCGAGACACGGGAGCCGTCCTTGCCCTGCGCGCCAAAGCCACCCACGATCAGATTGCCCTGGGCGATGGCATAGATCTGGCCATCGGCGCCGCGCAACGGGGCCATCAGCAGCGAGCCGCCGCGCAGCGACACCGCGTTGCCGATCGAAGACACCGTGATGTCGATCGGCTGGCCCGGCTTGGCGAACGGCGGCAGTTCGGCGTGGATCGCCACGGCGGCCACGTTCTTCAGCTGCGGATTGACGTTCGGCGGCACGTTCACGCCCAGCTCGCCAAGCAGGTTTTTCAGGCTCTGCACGGTAAAGGGCGCCTGGCTGGTACGGTCGCCGCTGCCATCCAGGCCGACCACCAGGCCATAGCCCACCAGCGCATTGCCGCGCACGCCGCCGACCTGGGCGAGGTCCTTGATGCGCTCAGCGCTGGCCGGGGCGGCCACGATCAGCAGCATCAGCGACGCGATCAACGCCACGCGTCGCTGCCAGGAAGGAGAGAAGGAGAAGTTCATGGCCATACTCAGAACGGCGTCAGGCCGGAATTGAAGAAGCGGCTCAGCCAGCCCATCGCGTTGGACTGCGCGACCGGGCCGCGGCCGCCGTAGACGATGCGGGCCTCGGCCACGCGGCTGGAAGGGATGGTGTTGTCCTGGCTGATGTCGCCCGGGCGCACGATGCCCTGCACCTGCACCAGTTCATCGCCCTGGTTCAGCCGCAGGTTCTTCTGCCCCTGCACCACCAGGTTGCCGTTGGGCAGGCGCTGGATCACCGTGACCGTGACGCTGCCCTGCAGGCGGTTGCTCTGCGCGCTGTTGCCCTTGCCGGTGAAGTCACGCGCGCCCTTGGCGGTGGCACTGAGGATGTCCTTGCCGCCCAGGGTGACCGGCGCACCAAGGATGGACGGCGTGCCCAGGCTCAGGTTGGATTCCTTGTTGGTGGCTGTGTTGGCGCTGGTCTGCGCGGTGGTGTTTTCCAGCAGGGTGATCGTCAGCAGGTCGCCGACATCGCGTGCGCGGCGGTCCGAATACAGCTGCAGGGTCGGGCCAGCGGCGTAGATCGCACCGGCGGTGGGCGCGGCCTGCGGCGGCATGATCGGCTGGATCGGTGCCATCGCCGGATAGGGGCGCACGTCGCCCGCGATCACGCAGCCACCGAGCAGGGCGACCACGGTGCAGGCGAGGGCAGTACGGGCGAGGTTGGAAATGGGCGACATGGCGGTTTCCCGGTTGGGCCGGTCAGATCTTGTTGTTGAGATAGCCGAGCATCGAGTCGGTGGTGGAGATCGCCTTGGCATTCATTTCGTAGGCGCGCTGGGTTTCGATCATTGACACCAGCTCTTCCACGACATTGACGTTGCTGCCTTCCAGCGCACCCTGCACCACGGTGCCGAGACCGTTCAGGCCGGGATTGCCGTTCTGTGCCGGGCCCGAGGCCGTGGTTTCCAGGAACAGGTTCTCGCCGCGCGCCTGCAGGCCGGCCGGATTGACGAAGTCGGTCAGGGTCAGCGCACCGACTTCCACCGACGCGGCGTTGTCGGCCATCTTCACGCTGATGGTGCCGTCGCTGCCGATGGTGACCGACTGCGCGCCCTCGGGAATCTGGATGCCCGGCTGCACCGGGTAGCCGCTGTTGGTGACCAGCTCGCTGTCCTGGTTGATCTTGAACGAGCCATCACGGGTGTAGGCCGAGCTGCCGTCGGGCATCTGCACTTCGAAGAAGCCGCGTCCGTTGACCATCACGTCCAGCGCGCGGCCGGTCTGCTGCTGGCCACCCTGCTCGAAGTTCTTGGCGGTGGCGACCACGCGCACGCCGGTACCCAGCTGCAGGCCGGTCGGCAGCTGGGTCTGCGCCGACGAAGAGCCGCCCGGCTGCCGCACCTGCTGGTACAGCAGGTCCTCGAAGCTGGCGCGGTCCTGCTTGAAGCCGGTGGTGTTGGTGTTGGCGAGGTTGTTGGAAACCACCGACATGCGCATCTGCTGCGCATCCAGTCCGGTTTTCGCGATCCACAATGCCTGGTTCATCTTCGGAGTCCTGTCTGGGTGAAGCCGGCCGCGCAATGCGGCCCTTGGTAGCGGGTGTGCAAGCGGTGTGCCAGCGCCGCGCCCGGGCAGCGCCGGAAATCCGTCAGCTGCCCAGGCGGAGCAGGCTGTTGGCGCTGCGCGCGTTGTCGTCGCCGTGCTTGATCACCTGAACCTGCATTTCGTACTGGCGCTGCAGCTGGATCATCTGCACCAGCGCACCGGCGGCATCGACGTTGCTGCCCTCCAGTTGCCCGCTGTGCACGGCGGTGCCCTGTGCCGGTGCGAACGGCTGGCGCGGGTCGGTGTTGCGGAACAGGCCATCCAGGCCGCGCTCGAGGCGCTCGTCCGGCGCCTGCACCACCTTGATCCGGCCGATCTGCGCCATCGTCTGCGGGCCTTCGCCCTGCGGGATGATCGAGATCGTGCCGTCGGCGCCGATCTCCATCGCCTGGTAGGGCGGAATGGCGATCGGGTTGTTGTTGTCATCCAGTACCGGACGGCCGCTGGAGGTCACCAGCTGGCCGTTCGGCGTCACCGACAGGGCTGCGCCACGCGTATACGCTTCGCTGCCATCGCTCGCCTGCACCGCCAGCCAGGTGCCGCTCTGCAGTGCAAGGTCCAGCGGTTTGCCGGTGATGTGCTGCGCGCCGGGCCGGCGGTTGAAGCCGGCGTCGACGTGCAGCGCATCCACCCGCGAGGCAAAGCCCGGACCCTTGATCGGGAAGGCTTCGGTGTTGGCCAGCGCTTCCTTGAAGCCAGGAGTGTCCGAGTTGGCGAGGTTGTGGCTGAGCGTTCCCTGCGCCTGCAGGGAGGCGCGGGCACCGGTCATCGCCACGTAAAGGGCTTTATCCATGCGGGGAGTTCCGTGACAGGGTCAGCAGCTCATCAACGGATGTTGATGACGGTCTGGGTGATCTGGTCCTGCGTGGTGATCATCTGCGCGTTGGCCTGGAAGTTGCGCTGCGCGGTGATCATGTTGACCAGCTGCTCGGTGAGATCGACGGTGGACGCTTCCAGCGAGCCGGCCTGGATCTTGCCGAGGTTGGAGGTGTCCGGCATGCCGGTGCGCGGCGTGCCTGATTCGAAGGTCTCCACCCACAGGTTGTTGCCCTTCGATTCCAGGCCCTGCGTGTTGTTGAAGGTGGTCAGTGCGACCTGGCCCAGCGGCTTGTCGTCGCCGTTGGAATAGCGGGCGTAGACCACGCCGGATTCGGACACGGTCACTTCGTTGAGCTTGCCGGCGGCATAGCCGTCCTGCTGGGTGTTGCGCAGCGCGAATTTTTCGCCGTACTGGGTCGAGCCGCTCACATCCAGCGTCATGTTCAGCACGCCGGCACCGGTGGTCGGGGTGAAGGTGCCGAGGCTGACCTTGCCGTTGGCCGGCGCGGTGAGCTTGCCGCTGTTGTCGAAGGTGACCGGGGTCGGCGCGCCGGCCGGCTGGCCATCCACGTAGTTGCGTACGGTCCACTCGTTCGGGTTGGCACCCTTCACGAAATACGACACCTGGATGTGGCTCACGCCCAGCGAGTCGTACACGGTGATGCCGCCGCTGGAGTGGTTGTAGCTGTTCGAATCGGCCGGGTCGAAGGTCGCCACCGTCGGCTGCTTGGCGTTGGCCGGCAGGGTGAAGCCCACCTTCACTTCGCTGGTCTGCTTCGGCGGGCTGTCGGTGGTCAGCAACTGCAGGTCGACCAGGCGGCCGGCATCGAAGTTGGTGCCATCGGCATTCGGCGCGAACACCTGCAGGCGCGCGCCCTGCGGATTGACCACGTAACCGGCCGAATCGGTCTGGAAGTTGCCGGCACGCGAGTACACGCGCGAACCATTCATGTTCATGGTGAAGAAGCCTTCACCGGAAATGGCCATGTCCAGGCTGCGCCCGGTCTGCTCGTTGTGGCCCTGGATGAACTGCTGGGCGACGTTGGAGACGCGCACGCCCGAGCCGGTCTGGTTCTTCGACAGGCCGTAGCTGGTGGAGGCGAACAGATCGGCGAACTCGGCGCGCGACTGCTTGAAGCCGGTGGTGTTGACGTTGGCGACGTTGTTGGCGGTGACGCTCAGGTCGGTGTTGGCGGCATTGATGCCGGACAGCGAGACATTGAAGCCCATGGGATGCTCCTGGTTGATGCGGGATGTGCGGCTCAGCTGACGCGGAGCACGTAGTCGATCGGGGCCGTGCCCAGGCCCTTGAGGTTCAGGTACAGGCCGTCGGATCCGACGGTCACGCTTTCCACCGGCGCCTGCACATAGGTGGACAGCTTGGTGCTCTTGCCGGCGGTATCGACATGGTTGGCAACGATGGAATACTTGCCCGGTTCCATGCGCTTGCCGTTGGCGTCCTTGCCGTCCCACTGGAAGGCGGTTTCGCCTGCTGCCTTGGCTTCCACGCTCAGCGAGGTGACCTTGGCGCCGGTGGCATCGGTGATATCCACGGTGATGATGCCGGCCGACGGCGCGGCCACCGTGCCCTCGACGCTGCCTTCCTTCTCCAGCACCAGCTTTTCCGATGGCACCAGCACCTCGTGGCCGACCAGCGCCGCGCCACGCAGCACCTGGTCGCTGGCCATCGATTCCTGGAAGCCCTTCACCGTCTTGTTCAGATCGGTGATGCCCTGCACGGTGGACATCTGCGCCATCTGCGCGACCATCTGCGTGTTGTCCATCGGCTTCAGCGGATCCTGGTGCTGCAGCTGCTCGGTCATCAGGCGCAGGAAGTCGGCCTGGTCGAGCGTGTTCTTCTTTTTCGTGGCGTTGCTGTTGGGGGCGTTAAGGCCCAGCGCGGAATAGACGTCCTGGCTGGTCTGGTTGTTGACGGCGGTGGTCATGGCGGTATCCGGTGCTGCGGGCCTCAGCGGCCCATGGTCAAGGTGGCCAGGGCCAGTTCCTTGGCGGTGGTCAACATTTCCACGCCGGCCTGGTAATTGCGCGAGGTCGAGATCAGGTTGACCATCTGCGCCACCGGATCGACGTCGGGCTGGTAGATGTAGCCATCGGCGTCTGCCAGTGGGTGGCCCGGCTCGTAGCGCTTGATCGGCGCCGCCTCGCTCTGGGTGATCTCCTTCACCTTCACCGAGGTGATGTTGGGATCGTTCTTGCTGGTGACGGCCTGGAAGATCGGCTCCAGCGGCTTGTACACGGCGTCGGCAGAACCGGCGACGGTGTCGGCATTGGAGAGGTTGGAGGCGATGGTGCTCATGCGCACCGACTGCGCCTGCAGCGCGGAGCCGGCGATATCGAAGATCGGCAGGTTGCTCATGGCTTATTGCCCCGTGATCGCGGTCAGCATGGAACGCACCTTGCTCTCGACGAAGCTGAGCGAGGCGCGGTACTCGAGCGCGGCTCGGCCATAGGCGGCACGCTCGGCATCGGGATCGACGGTGTTGCCGTCCAGGCTGGGCTGCACGCCCTCGCGCGCGATCTGGAACGGGTTCAGGCCACTACTGATTTCGTAGTGCTGCTCATGGGTGGTGGCCATCAGGCCGTTGGCATCCTGCCCCTGGGCATGGCGCAGGGCGGCATCGAAGTCCAGGTCCTGGGCCTTGTAGCCGGGCGTGTCGGCATTGCCGAGGTTGCTGGCGATCAGCTTCATCCGCTGTTCGCGCAACGGCATGGCCTGGGCGTGGACGCCCAGGTAGTCGGTAATCAGGTTGCGCACGGTGCACTCCCACGGGAACGTTGCCCGGGAAGCTGCAAGGGGTGTGCCAAAGCACGCGCGACATCGCGTCCGCCGGGCATGGCCCGGCGCTACCCCAGGGGTCGGGGAGGTTGTGGTAGCGCCGGGCCATGCCCGGCGGAGACCCGTGACGCGGCCTTACGCCGCCATCGCCACCTTGCGCAGGCGGTCCAGCACGAAGTCAGCCAGCTCGTGCGGCGAGTACTTGGCGACGAAGGCGTTGGCGCCGACACGCTCGACCATGGCGTTGTTGAAGACACCCGACAGCGAGGTGTGCAGCAGCACGTAGAGGCCGGCCAGGCCCGGATGGCGCCGGATTTCCGTCGTCAGCGTGTACCCGTCCATGGCCGGCATCTCGATGTCGGAGATGACCATGGCATAGCGTTCGGCGGGGTTTTCGCCCGAGGCTTGGATCTGCAACAGGTGGTCGAGAGCCTGCTTGCCATCGGAAAGCAGGGTGGCACCCACGCCCAGCTGATCCAGCACGCTGCGGATCTGCTGGCGGGCCACGCGCGAGTCGTCCACCACCAGCACCTGCAGCTGGGGGCCATCGGCAGGCATTGCCATCGCCGGATCGAGTACGGCGTCACCGCGGACCTGGGCGATATCGGCCAGCACGCTTTCAACGTCGATCACCTGGATCAGCTCACCCTGGAAGCGGGTTACCGCGGTCAGGTAGCTCGACTCGGCGCCAAGCTCCGGCGGCGGGTGGATGTCTTCCACCGCGATGTTGACGATACGTTCGACGCCGCTGACCAGGAACCCCTGGATCGAGCGGTTGAATTCGGTGACGACCAGGTAACCCGGCGAGGTATCGGCATCGGGCTCACGTTCGGGGTGGCCGATGGCCAGGCCCAGGTCCAGCACCGGCACCGAGCGGCCGCGCACGTCGGCCACGCCGGCGAACTGGCTGGGCAGGCCGGGTACCTGGAACAGCTCCGGGCGCCGCAGGACTTCCTGCACCTTGAAGACATTGACGCCAAAAAGCTGACGTCCGCCGAGACGGAACAGCAGCAGCGCCAGGCGGTTGTGGCCGGCCAGGCGGGTCCGCTGGTCGATCCGGTTGAGCAGGTCATGGGACATGGCTGCTGTATCGGCGCGTTGGGCGCCAAACTTGAGGGCGCTCTGCCACTGCGCGCTCCACACCGCAATTGTGGTGTCGCGCCATGTTCGACCGAGGCAGCTCTGCCCCTCTGGCACACCCCTTGCACGCACCTGGGCCAGCTCTTGCCGATTGAAGGAGGCGCCATGTGCCGGGTCACATCTCTATTCGCCATCGCGCTGGCCGTGGCCTCGCCGTGGGCGGCTGCCGCCGACTGGCAGCCGGTGGCAAGCATCCGCGCGGCGGCCTTGTCGACGCTGCCGGCGGGCAGCGAGGGCGAGGCCCAGGTGGCCGATGCGCTGCGCCTGCCGAAGTGCGGGGGGGCGTTACAGGTGCAGCCCACCGCCAACACCACGGTGGAAGTCAGCTGTCCGGATGCGGGCGGCTGGCGCCTGTTCGTGCCGGTAAAGGTGCGGCGCAACCAGACCGTACTGGTGCTCAACCGCGGAATCGGTACTGGAGAAACCCTCACTGCCGCCGATATCACCACTGCCCAGCGTGACGCTGCCCGGATTGCCGGCGCGGTGCTGTCCGATCCCAATGCAGCGATCGGCCGCGTCGCCCGCCGTCCGTTGCAGGCCGGAGCCCTGCTGTCGAACAACGATCTGGTGGTGCAGCGTCTCATCAAGCGAGGAGACAATGTGGCCCTGGTGTCGCGTCGCGGCTCGGTCGAGGTCCGCATTGCCGGCCGTGCGATGGGTGATGCCGGTGAGAACGAACGGGTCTCGGTCGAGAACCTGTCCTCGCGGCGGATCGTGCAAGGCACGGTCGACGCCGCAGGTGACGTAATCGTGGCGCGTTGAATTACCGCAAAATATCCCTAAAGATCACGGCCCTGCGGCCGTTATCCCTTGTGAACGGCAACTCCAGGACACCCCATGAGCCAGAAAATCGACGGCAACCTGCAGGTCCCCCAGGCACTGCGCAGCGTGACGACCCCGGCCAACAAGCCCGGTGTCAGCACCGATGCGGCGGCGAGCCCGGTCGAGGCGGCCGACAGCCTGCGCCTGACCGGCGAGGCCACCAATCTGCAGGCCATCGAGCGCGAGCTGACCACCGCCCCGGCGATCGACGCCCAGCGCGTGGCCGCCGTGCGCGAGTCGCTGCAGAACGGCACCTACAAGATCAATCCGGACGCGATCGCATCGCGCATGCTCGATCTGGACCAGCAGCTGCACGGATGACTGCGGCGATGAGCGAGCCGCTGCAGCGTCTCGCCCAGGCCCTGGACGTTGAACGCCAGGCCCTGGTCGAGCACGACGTGCACGCCCTGATCCGGGCTACCGGCGCCAAGCTGGAAGCGTTGCGTGCGCTGGAAGGCGCGCCACCGGTGGGCGAGGGCGAACAGCTGCAGGAACTGGCCGAGCGCAACCGGGCCAACGGCGTGCTGCTGTCGCGCCGCCGCCGCGAGGTGAACTGGGCGCTGCGCCAGCTCGGCCGCACCGAAGACGCCTCGGCCTACGATGCCAAGGGCCAGTCGCACACGGTCAGCATCGGCCGGCCCCTCGCCGTCGCCTGAGGCGACGGCGGTCGCATAACCCCTCCCGGCGGGCTGAAGCCCGCTGCATGACCGCGTATATTGGGCGCCTGTTCGAACGTCCCGAGTCGCCGTGTCCGCTGCCAACGCCCTGGTTACCGCCCCCCTTCCGCCGCAGCCGGTGCTGCAGGCCCTGCTTGAGCGCCTGCGCGAAGGCCTGCTGCTGTTCACCGATGACGGGCGGGTGGCCCTGGCCAATCCGGCCGCACAGAACCTGCTGGCCAGTGGCGAGGACGGCGGGTTGCCGCCGCCGCAGCGCCTGCGCGAACTGCTGCCGCCCGATGCGCTGGAACAGGCTCGCCAGCATGGTCACTGGAATGGCAGCCTGCCGCTGGGCGAGGGCGTGGTCATCGCCCATCTGTACCACCATGGTCCGGTCGGCCAGGGGCATTTCCTCGCCCTGTTCCGCCACATCGAAGGGCAGGAAGACTACGAACGCGAGCTGCAGCAGCGCCATGCCGAACTGCGCCAGGCCTACCTGCGCCTCAATGGCACCCAGGAAAAGCTGCTGCAGTCGGAGAAGATGGCGTCGATCGGCCAGCTGGCCGCCGGCGTCGCGCACGAGATCAACAACCCGATCGGTTACGTGCACTCCAACCTGGGCAGCCTGCAGGAATACCTGCGCAGCCTGTTCACCGTGATCGAAGCCTACGAGCGCGCCCTGCGCGCGCCGGACCCGAAAGCGCTGATTCCGGAAATCGATGATATCCGTGACCGTCTGGATATCGATTTCATCAGCCGCGACCTGCCGCAGCTGATGGCGGAATCGCGCGAAGGCATCGAGCGGGTCACCCGCATCGTGCGCGACCTGAAGGATTTCTCGTATTCCGGCCGCGACGAGTCGTGGAAGCTGGTCGACCTGCACGCGGGCCTGGAATCGACCATCAACATCATCTGGAACGAACTCAAGTACAAGGTCACCCTGGTGCGCGAGTTCGGCCAGTTGCCCCTGGTGGAGTGCCTGCCATCGGAGTTGAACCAGGTCTACATGAACCTGTTGCTCAACGCCGGCCATGCCATCGCCGAGCGCGGCACGATCACGGTGCGTACCGGCGTTGATGGCGATCACGTTTGGGTCGAGTTCGAAGATACCGGCGGTGGCATCTCGCCGGAACTGCGCCAGCGCATCTTCGATCCGTTCTTCACCACCAAGCCGGTTGGCAGTGGCACCGGCCTGGGCCTGTCGATCTCCTACAGCATCATCAACAAGCACCACGGCCGCATCGACCTGGACAGCACGCCCGGCGTGGGCTCGCGCTTCCGTGTGGTGCTGCCGGTCAAGCAGCCGCGCTGACCGCTTCTGGCAGTGCCGGCCGCTGGCCGGCAACCTCATTGAACCCGATATCCAGAGCAGCCGGCCAGCGGCCGGCTCTACCAGAGGGGAGGGTTACCGCAATGGGCGATCCTCGCCGCCATCTCCGCTCTCCACCGGCGCCGGGCCGGCATTGCTGCGGCGCTGTTCCTCGTACGTGCGGAACGCCTGGTGGATGTGCTTGCGCAGCTCGTCGTCGTTCCACGGTTTGGTCAGGAAGCGATAGATCGCGCCGCGGTTGATCGCATCGGTCACCGTGTTCAGATCGGTGTAGCCCGACAGCACCAGGCGGATCGTATCCGGGTACAGCATCTTCACCCGGCCCAGGAACTCGGTGCCGCTCATGTCGCTCATTCGCTGGTCGGACAGGATCACCTGCACGTCGTTGATCGCCAGCAGGTCGAACGCATCGCGCACGTTGCCGGCGGCCAGGATGCGGTAGCCGTCGCGGCGGAACAGGCGCACCAGCGAGCGCAGCACGTTCTCCTCGTCATCCAGCAGCAGCAGCGTCCGGTCCGGGCGCGTCTCGGCGAAGGCTTCCGGGCGCAGGTAGCGGCGGCGCAGGGTCATGCCGGCGGCATCGGCCGACATCGGTTCGCCGAACAGGTAGCCCTGGAACACGTCGCAGTCGTTGCGGCGCAGGAAGCCCAGCTGCGCCTGCGATTCCACGCCGTTGGCAATCACGGTCATGCCCAGCTGGTGGCCCATGGCGATGATCGCGCGGGCGATGGCCGCTTCACGATTGCCGGCCGGCGCGCTCTTGATGAAACTGCGGTCGATCTTCAGCTTGTCCACCGGGTAGCGCACCAGCGCGCTGAGGCTGGAGTCGCCGGTACCGAAGTTGTCCAGGCTCAGGCTGATGCCTTCGTTGCGCAGGTTGGCCAGCGTTTCGTGGACGAAATTGACGTTGTTGGTCAGCGCACTCTCGTTGATCTCCAGCGTCAGCATGTGCGCCGGTACGCCCGCCGCCTGCAGCAGTGACATCACTTCGGCGAAGAAATTCGGCCGCAGCAGCTGCAGGGTGGACACGTTCACTGCGATGGTGAAGTCATCGAAGCCCTGGTCGCGCCACAGCCGCGCCTGCTTCAAGGCGCCTTCCAGCACCCAGGTGCCGATCTGCACGATGATCCCCAGGCGTTCGGCGGTGCGCATGAAGCGCTCCGGCACCAGCATGCCCAGGGTCGGCGACTGCCAACGCAGCAGCGCTTCCATGCCCACCACGTGGCCGTCGCGCGCGCTTACCAGTGGCTGGTAGCGCAGCTTCAGCTCGCCATTGGGAATGGCATCGACGATCTGGCGCGCGATGATGCTCTCGCTGTGCGCGCTTGGCGGGGTGTCCACCGCATGGATGCGCACGGCATTGCCGCCTTCGCGGGCGGCCTGGTACAGCGCATCCTCGGCATGGTCGAGCAGGCGCGAGGTGCTGCTGGCATGTTCCGGGCACAGGCTCACGCCCAGCTTGCCGGTCATGAACAACGTGTACGGCAGCACCGACAGTGGCAGCTCCATCTGTTGGCGGATCTCCTCGGCGAAATCCTCCGGCAACGGCAGATCGGCGGTGCGCGGCACCGCGATCAGGAACTCGTCGCTGCCATGTCGCCACAACTTGCCGCGCCCGCGCAGGTAGGACTGCAGGCGCTGTGCCACCAGCACCAGCGCCTGGTCGCCCACTTCGGCACTCATGTTTTCATTGACCGATGCGAAATGGTCGATGTCCACGTGCATCAGCATCAGTGCGATGCCGCCTGAGGCTGCCTCGGCAACCATTGCCTGCAGCTCGGGGTTGCCGGCGCCAAGGCGGTCGGGAGCGTCATCGATGCTGACCGGGGGCAGGTTGGGATTCCACATGGTTCAGTATTCCGGTGAATCGACGGCAGCCCTGCTGGCCGCCTGGTAGGGGAGGTGGACATCGACCAGGGTGCCTTCGCCATGCGCGGATTCAATCCGCACGTGACCACCGACGCTCTGTGCGCGCTCGCGCATCACGATGAGGCCCAGGCCGCGCGGGCCGTCCGGATCGAAGCCTTCGCCGTCATCGCGGATCTGCAGGTGCAGGCCGCGCTGGCCGACATCGCGCAGCTGCAGCAGGACCTGGCTGGCGCGCGCATGGCGCAGCGCATTGGTCAGGCTTTCCTGTGCGATGCGGAAGCAGGCCTGTTCGATGCTGTTGTCGGGGCGATGCGGCAGCGGCTCGATCTCGGCCAGCAGCTCCACCGGCGAGGAGCGGAACAGAACCCGCGCCTGCCAGCTGAGCGCTGCCTCCAGGCCCAGCGCATCCAGCTGCGGGGGGCGCAGCAGGGTGGAGATGTCGCGCAGTTTGGCCACGGTGGTGTCGGCCAGGCTGACGATCTGCGCCAGATCCTGCCCACGCCGCTGCGGATCGTCCTCTTCCAGCGCGGCGTGCGCCGACAGCTTGATCGCGGTGATGGCCTGGCCGATGTCATCGTGCAGGTCGCGCGAAATCGCACGACGTTCGTCCTCCTGCAGCGAGAACAGCCGCCCGGCCATCGCCTGCAGTTCGCGGTTGCTGGTTTCCAGCGCGCTGCGGATGCGCTCGGAATCACTGAGGTCGCGCACGATCAGCAGCTTGCAGTCGCGGCCACCGTAGCGCACGTCGCCCACCGCCAGGCCGGCATGGAAGCTGCGGCCGTCGCCGCGCTGCATGGCCACCACGCTGCTGTGGCCCGGTCCCAGGTGCGGCTGGCCGGCACGCAGCTGGCTGCGCACCCGTGGCAGGTCTGCGGCAGCGACCAGCGCCGACAAGGGCTCGCCCAGCAGGGTATGGCTGCCGTAGCCGAACAGGCCGGCGGCCCAGGCGTTGGCGTACAACACATGCTCGTCGGAGAGGATCACCACGCCGTCGGGCAGTACCCGCACCAGCTCGCGGAACTGCTCCTCGCGCTCGCGCAGCAGTCGCCGCGACTGCTCGCGTTCGGTCACGTCCTGCAGCGTGCCCAGCACGCGGTTGCGGCCAGCCTCATCGAGACCACTGGCGGCGCGCAGGTGCACCATCAGCGCGCGCCCGTCCATCGACAGCAGCGGCAGCAGCACGTCCACCTGTACCGGCTCGCCGGAGCACAGCCCGGCCAGCAGCTGCTCGGTCTGGGTGGCGGTGGCCGGGTCGGCCGGCACCAGCAGTTCGTCGAAGCGGTGCCAGCGGCGGGCTTCGGGCGGGCGGCGGCCGAGCAGGCGATAGACCTGGTTGGAATAGCGGCCCAGCCCGGTGGACGGGTCCAGCTCCCAGGCGCCGATGCGGGCCAGTTCGTGGGCTTCTTCCACCCGTGCCAGCGCCTGGTCGCGACGCAGCTGGGCCAGGTCCTCGGCAGTGCGATCGATGGCGATCAGCAGGCGCGCATTGTGACCGTCGTAACTGATCGCGTTGGAGCGCAGTTCCATCTGCCGCAGCGCGCCATCGCGCAGCTGCAGCTGCGCGCGCAGGATGCACAGCTCGTCGGGCGCCTCGCGGATCGCCTCCAGCTTGGCCTGCAGCGCCTGGCCCTGGCCGGGTGGCCACAAGGCGTCGATGGTCTGTTCCAGCAGCTCATCGCGCTCCCAGCCGAAAGCGGTGCAGGCGGCTGGGTTGGCGTCGAGGATCGCCAATGTATCCAGGTCATAGACGAGGATCGGGCCGGGGTTGCCCTCGAACATCTGCCGCAGGCGCAGCTCCGAGGCCTGCTGGCGGGCGTGGGTATGCAGCACGTGCTCGGCCAGCGGGCGCAGCAGCAGGTACAGCAGGCCCGCGCTGGCCAGGGCGAAGAACGAGCCCTTCAGGCCCTGCCACAGGGCCGCCTGCTGCGGATCGGGCACCAGCGCCTGCACCACGCTGTCGGTGGAGATCATCCAGGCCAGCGCCATCACCAGGTAGCTCAACACCACCCGCCGCCGGTCACGGCTCAGTGCCTGCGCCATCCGCGGGTCGGGAACTGGGGCGTTGCCGGTCGGTTCTGCGGGCATGGACGGGGTGGGTGAAAGGGGCGCCGGTCATCTTACCCCGCAGCGTGCCGTCACCACTCAATTATCCGCCGCAGGCGCCGTTAACCACTGCGTGCCCCGCTGACGGGCGAGTCATCCGGAGCAAGATCGCGTGGACCAAGGGATCATCGCCAGCCTGCTGCAGCACCCGCTTGCGTCGGCGCTGGTCATCGTCGACCGTACCGGGCGCCCGCTGGCGGCCAATCCGGCCGCGCGCGAGCATGGCCTGCCGGCCACCGTGGCTGCCTATGCGCCAATGCTGGAAGATCTACGCCTGATGGCCGCCGATGGCGGCATCGTGCCCTGCACGCTGCCAGGCGGCCCGCGCGGCCACTACGACGGCCACCTGCGCGCCGTGCATGACGGTGCCGGCAACCTGCTGGCGTTCACCCTGAGCATTCCCGAGCCGGTGCCGGTCGATGGGGGTGGGCGCTGGGAACTGGCACTGGACAGCGCCGGCCATAGCCTGTGGGACTGGGACATCCCCAGTGACCGGGTGGCGCGCACGCCGGCGCTGGGCGACGAGACGGCCACCGAACTGCTGTCGCGCGTGCACAGCGAGGACATCGACCAGGTGCGTGCCGCGCTCGACGAGCACCTGCGCGGGCGCAGCGAGCAGTACAGCGCACAGTTCCGCTTCCGCCAGGCCGATGGCCAGTGGCGTTGGGTGCTGGATCGCGGCCGCGTGGTCGCGCGCACCGCCGATGGCCAGCCGCTGCGCATGGTCGGCACGCATACCGATATCGAGCAGCAGAAGCAGCTCGAATCGCTGCTGCAGGAGCAGCAGCTGCACCTGAGCGAGGCCCAGCGCATCGCCAGCATGGGCAGCTGGTCGTTCGACCCCAACAGCGGGCACTTCTGGTGGTCGCCGGAACTGCGCTCGCTGCTGGCGCTGGAGCACGGCGCCGTGCCCGGCCAGCGGCGCTGGCTGAAGCAGCTGCATCCGCGCTCGCGTGGCGCGTTGCGTGCGGCATGGCGGCGGCTGTGGCGCGATGGTCGTGCCGCCAATCTCGAGCTGGAGCTGACCCGTGGCCATGAGCCATCGCAGCACCTGCGGCTGTGGATGCAGCCGCTGCTGGACATGGACGGGCAGCCCAAGCGCCTGCTCGGCCAGGTGCAGAACATCACCGAACAGCACCAGACCGACGCGTTGATTCGCTGGCGCACCGAACTGCTGAACCGGGTTTCCGCGCTGGGCCGCATCGGCGGCTGCGAGATCGAGGTGCAGACCCGGAGCATGCAATGGACCGAGGAATGCTATCGCATCCACGGCCTGCGCAAGGAGCCGATCACCCTCGATCAGGCGATGGCGCTGTATACCGAAGACTCGCGCGATGCGTTCGAGGCGGCACTGGCCCGCATCGCCAACGGCGGCCTGCCCGAGCAGCTGGACCTGTGCTTCTACCGCCAGTCCGGCCTGCGTGTCTGGGTGCAGGTGCTGATCGAGCTGGATCGTCGTGACGGACTGCCGCCGCGCTTCGTGGTGCTTTTCCGTGACATCACCCGCGAGCGCGAGGCCAACGAGCGCATTGAACTGCTGGCCCACTACGACCTGCTGACCGGCCTGCCCAATCGCGTGCTGCTCGGCGAACAGACCGCCGAGGCCATCGAGGAGGCGCGTGATCGCGGCACCTCGTTGGCGATGCTGTTCATCGACCTGGACGGCTTCAAGACCATCAACGACAGCTTCGGCCACGCCACGGGTGATGCGCTGCTGAAGGCTGCCGCCACCCGCCTGCACCAGAACCTGCGCAACAATGATCTGTTTGGCCGTTTCAGCGGCGACGAGTTCATCGTCGTACTGCGCGACCTGGCTGAGCCCGAGGATGCGGGACATGTCGCCCGCAAGCTGATCGCCTCGCTGGCCGAGCCGCTGCGCCGTGGCGAGACCACGCTGAAGGTCGGTGCCAGTGTCGGCATCGCGATGCTGGGCGATGCGCAGACCGATTTCGATTCACTGCTGCGCGCTGCCGACGCTGCGATGTACGCGGCCAAGGAAGCCGGACGCAACACCTACCAGTATTACAGCCAGGACGCACTGGCCCGCATCCAGCGCAGGCTGGAGCTCGAGCACGCGCTGCACGGTGCGATCGAGCGCGAGGAGTTCAGCCTGGCCTATCAGCCGCTGCTGCATGCCCACCAGGGCGAGCCGCCGGCAATCGAAGCACTGCTGCGCTGGCATCGCCCCGGCATCGGCTATTGCAGCCCGGCCGAGTTCATTCCCATCGCCGAGAAATGCGGCGAGATCGTACGCATCGGCGACTGGGTACTGAACGAAGCCTGCCGTCAGGCAACCGCCTGGGACCGGGCTGGACTGCACTTCGACCGCATCGCGGTCAACGTATCGGCGGTGCAGCTGCGCGACCGTGGCTTCGCCGAACGTGTGATCGAGATCTGCCATGCCCACGGCTGGCCGCCGCAGCGGCTGGAGCTGGAGCTGACCGAATCGGCGCTGATCCGTGACACCGACATCCTGCGCCACTGCTTCGACGTGCTCGAACGGCACGGCGTGCCGCTGGCGGTGGACGACTTCGGTACCGGCTTTTCCAACCTCAACTACCTCAACCGCTTCCCGGTGGGACGCCTGAAGATCGACCGCAGTTTCGTGCAGGGCATGCTGCACGACTCCGGCACGGCCGAAGTGACCCAGGCCATCGTGCACCTGGGCCACGCGCTGGGCATGAAGGTGGTGGCCGAGGGCGTGGAGACGCACCAGGAAGAAGACATGCTGCGCCGCCAGGGCTGCGACGAGATCCAGGGCTACCTGTACTCGCGCCCGCTCAGCCCGCGTGACCTGGCGCAATGGCTGCGGCAGCAGCGTCCGCTACCGATGCGCACCGACGCCAGCAGCGAAGCGGTGCTGGTGCGCTGACCACCCGACGCTGGTAGGTGCCGACCGTTGGTCGGCACGGATGCCTGCGCTCGGCGTAACCCCAGCCTGTGGGCGCGGATCTTGGTCGGCACCAATGCCTGCACATGCGACCCTCCACGCATGGCGTGGATCTACCTCGGAAAATCCGCCTTCAACTGCATGCGCAGCGCCTCGACGATGGCGGCATAGCGGCGCTTCTGGACCAGATAGCTGGCCAGGAACAGCGGCAGGACCAGCAGCATCGGCGCCACCGTCGGACGCATCGCCACCAGCGGCAACAGCAGCAGCGACAGGATCGCCACGAACCAGCTGCACAGGCCCGTCACCCGCACCTCGTGCCGTCGCGCGTTGAGTACGATGCGACCGCGCATCACCGGGAAGTAGCGCAGGCCGAAGCTCGGCGCGAAGCTCTCGCGGAACGCCATGCTGCCATCGGGCAGCGCATGGAAGGCCAGTCGCAGCCACTTGTCCTGTGGCAGGTCACGTTCCAGGCTGCCCAGCGAGAGGCGGGCCTGCATGGCCGGTGACGCCGCAATGCGCTCGTTGAACAGGGTGATGCCCCAGCTGAAATAGCCGGCCACCCAGGCCATCAGAAGGACCGTTTCGATCAGGAGTACTGCGATCAGAGCGATGGCCATCGGTCTTCCATGAACGGGACCGGCGGATCATGCCACTGCCCGAACAGTAGATCCACGCCATGCGTGGATGGCAGGCGGTCCGAGCCACCATCCGGGTGGGCCGCCCAGCGACTCAAGCAGCCTCTTGGCGTCAGTCCTCTTCCACCAGATCGCTGAGATCCAGAATCTGTGGAGCAACACTGTGCGCTACGATGCCTCGGATCATTCCGGGCTTGGCCCGAAGTGAATAGGCTCGTATCGTATGGATGGGATTGAATTCCAACCACGGGCAGGATGAGTGCCCCACGATAACGGGCATGTTGAAACTGATGTCCTTTGGGTCATCAAGTGGCAGGGTCCACTTCCCACCGTGTGCCAGCCTGACGGTCTCCCCTAGATATCGGGCGAACACGACCCTCAGAGAGTCCCGCTCATCCTCAGACAGCGTGGCTGCCATCAAGTCATGGAGGTGTTCCAGCCTGTCGAGGCTTTCGAGGCTGCAATCCAGTTCATTGCCATGCATTTGAGCCTGCGCGACCAGCCATTCAATCTGGCCGTCCATCAACATCAGGAAGTGCTCAAAAGCCTCGCGGGCTTCTTCCAGATTGAACGTCATTCAGAGGCCAGAGAGACGGGGGAGGGCGGCAGTATGTCCTCTTCCCCTTCCTCAGCCTATACAACAAATCCTAAAGGGCGACAGGCAAAGCAGAGGTTGCAGGTATCGCGTCGTCCATCCACGCATGGCGTGGATCTACTTCAGCGCTTCGCCATCCAACCCCAGGTCCCACGCCAGCCCCAGCAGTTCCTCGTCCGCCGGCGACGGCGCCGGGCGCGCGTCCGCCAGCTGCTGCAGCTCGCAGATTTCCTCGCGGGCGACCTCTTCCAGCTTTTGCAGCTGCTCACGCACGCTCGCGTTGCGCGGGCGCTCGGTGTCGGTGAGGGAGGGCAGGGCGCGGATCAGGGTCATGGTGCGCGTACAGGATGCGTCCAGCGGCGGGTCACAGGCAAAGGCCCCGGACGGACCGAGGCCTTGCGGGCTGCCAGCGAGGGCAGCGGACATCAGGATCAGAACAGCTCGACGGTGCCGGCACCCATGCTCTGCTGGGCAACCGGCTTGTGCGGCGGGCGTTCCCATTCGCTGCGCAGTTCGCGCAGGCGGTTGCCGGTGCGCTGCAGGGCCGTGGCGATCTCTTCGTCGAACACGCCGCCATTGCGGTGCAGCAGTTCCTGCAGGGCCACCGCTTCACGGTTGATCGCGGTCAGGCGGTCCAGGTGGGTGTGCACGCCGCCCAGCGCCTGGGTGGCGATGTCTTCGAACTGCAGGGCGCGCACGGCTTCGGCCACGCTGCCATCGATCGCACGTGCGCACTCGGAGACTTCGCGCATGCCGTCGCCGAGCGAGGCATTGATCTGCGCGACATTGTCGAGCATTGCCGCCGCTTCCTGGCGTGCTTCGCGGGAGCGGTCCATGTCACGCGAGGCCATGTGCGAGACCGTCTCGCGCACCTTGGCGATGGCGTCCTTGGAGCTGTGCGCCAGCTTGCGGATCTGCTCGTTGAAGGTGGTCGAGCGCTCGGACAGGTTGCGCACTTCGTCGGCGACCACCGCGAAGCCTCGTCCGGCTTCACCGGCACGCGCGGCTTCGATGGCGGCGTTCAGCGCCAGCAGGTTGGTCTGGTCGGCGATCGACTTGACGTCTTCCAGCAGCGCGAAGATGCCATCCAGGTGCTGTGCCATCTGGTCGATGTGCTGCACGGTGGTGCTGCTCTGGCCGCTCACCTGTTCCAGCGCTTCCACCAGCTGTTCCATGCGGTGGCTGGCGTGCTGGGCGAAACGGGCAACGTCGAGGCCGGCATTGCCTTCATCGCCGGCGCGGTCGACGATGCGCGACAGCGCCTGGCTCTGCTGGCGCGACTTGCGGTTCATCGCATCGAAGCTGCCGCCCAGGCTGGAGACCGCCTGGCGGATCAGGTCGCGGGCGCGTTCCACTTCACCACGCGAACCGTCGATTTCGTTGCCGACGAAGTTGCGCAGTTCGGTCAGCAGCTGGTCCTGCTCACGCAGGACACGGGCATGTTCCGGGGAACGATGCGCCTGGGCGCGGGTGGTCCACCACGCAAAGCCGAGCCAGCTCAGCGTCATCGTGGTCAGGATCGCCCAGCGCAGGGCGGCCGGCCATTCGAAACCGATGGCGAAGGGGAGCAGCAGGGTCAGAGCCAGGGGGGCGGCCAGACGGATGAAAATGCGTGAGTACATGGACGTTCTCGGGAGGTGCACGGAGGATGTATCGGCCGTACCCCCTTTCTCTTTAACGTCGATGTGCTTGCAAGTGCATTCTGAATGCGCCGGTTTTCCGGCGCTTGGCGGCTTCGGGGTCAGAGCCCTTTCCGTGCCGGAAAGAGATCCGACCCCTGGGTAGGCAGCGGCGGGGTCGGATCCCTTTTCATGGAAAAGGGCTCTGACCCCACACCCTTACGCCAGCTGCCGGTCCACGGCCTCGATCATCGCCTTGCGGCCGAACAGGAAGTCCCAGTAGCTGCCGCCCAGCTGGCGCCACAGCACTGCCGAGCGCACCGCGGCCAACAGCAGGGCACGGATCTCGGCCACCACGCCGGCCTGGCCCAGGTAGTGCGGGTTGCCCTGCACCATCACCCGCGGCTTGAGGTGGCTGATGGTGTCCGCGTACAGGCTTCCCAGGCTGGCCAGCACATCCGGGTGGCCGCTGTCGCCCAGTTCGGTGGCCTGGCGCTGGGCACGCTCGATGCCCGAAGCGACCTTGTTCACGGTGGCGCCATCCTGAACAAAGCGGCGCTCCAGCTGCAGCACCGACAGCGCCAGTTTCGGCAGGATCGGATCCTGGCCCTGGTTGCGGAAATAGTTGTGCAGCAGGCGCAGCCCGGCCTTCAGTGCATGGCGGTCACCGAACACCGCCTGCGGCGAGGACGCATCGACACGGAACACGCTGTCCACGGCGGTGCGCACGGCGGCGGCGTCGGAATGGCCGGTATCGGCGATGCGGCGTACCTGCTGCAGGGCCTGGGCAATGCCGGCCAAGGCCAGGACGCGGTCGTCGACAGTGAAACTCATGCAGCGATTACCTCAAAAGGGGAGGGGGTGGTGCGCAGGCGCTGTTCCAGCGGCGCATCGGTGGCGGCGATCACCGCGCCACCCAGGCACACATCACCGTCATACAGCACCAGCGATTGACCGGGGGTAACGGCACGCTGCGGGCGCGCGAAGGTGACCAGCACGCTGCCATCGTCCAGCACGTCGACCGTACACGGCTCATCGGGCTGGCGGTAGCGGGTCTGGGCGGTGCATTCGAAGCGTCGCGCGGGTGGCGAGCCCGAGATCCAATGCGCCGGCTCCGATCGCAGGCGCTCGGACAGCATCCATGGGCTGTCGCGGTCCTGGTCGACGTACAGCACGTTGCTGGCCACATCCTTGCCGACCACGTACCACGGTGCGGCCGGGCGGCCGCGTACGCCGCCGATGTTCAGGCCCTCGCGCTGGCCCAGGGTGAAATAGAACACGCCCGGATGTTCGGCGATCACGCTGCCGTCGGCCGGGTCAAGGATCTGGCCGGGCCTGGCCGGCAGGTAGCGGCCGAGGAATTCGCGGAAATCCCGCTCGCCGATGAAGCAGATGCCGGTGGAATCCTTCTTGGCGTGGGTCGGCAGGCCGACGTCGCGCGCAATCCGTCGCAGGTCGGTCTTCTCCAGGTCGCCGATCGGGAACAGGGTGGCCGCCAGCTGCTCCTGGCCCAGCTGGTGCAGGAAGTAGCTCTGGTCCTTGGAGCGGTCGGCACCGCGCAGCAGCAGCCACTGGTGGCCGCGCTGGGTGACCCGCGCATAGTGGCCGGTGGCGATGCGCTCGGCGCCCAGCTCGCGGGCGGCATCCAGGAAATGCTTGAACTTCACTTCACGGTTGCACAGCACGTCCGGGTTCGGCGTGCGGCCAGCGGCGTATTCGGCCAGGAAGTGCTCGAACACGCCCTGCCAGTACTCGCTGGAAAAGTCCCGGAAGTGGAAAGGGATACCGAGCAGGCCGCATACGGCGACCGCATCGCGGCGGTCATCCTCGGCACGGCAGTCACCGCTGCCGTCGTCGGCCCAGTTCTGCATGAACAGGCCGGCCACGGCCTCGCCCTGCTGGACCAGGCGCCAGGCGGCGACCGAAGAGTCGACACCACCCGAGACGCCCACCATCACGCGCGGCGTGCTCATGCGACCTCCCGGACCAGCGAAAGCGGATGGCGCTGGCCACCCAGGTAATCCGCCACCACCTGCCAGACCAGCGGGCTGCGCTGGCGCTCGCCGGCGGCCTGCAGCTCGGCCGGGGTCAGCCACAACGCGCGGTCGATGCCGGTGTCCAGCGGTTGGGCCGGGTCGTGCGAGACCGGGTGTGCTGCGTAGCAGAAGCGCAGGAAGGCGGTGCCGTCGCCGGCAGTCCACTGGTAGCAGCCGATGAAATGGGTCAGCTGCACGGTCCAGCCGGTTTCCTCCCGGGTCTCGCGCAGGGCTGCCTCGGCCAGGCTTTCGCCTGGCTCGAGGTGGCCGGCCGGCTGGTTCAGCACCTGGCGGCCTTCAATGGTCTCTTCGACCAGCAGCACGCGGCCGCCGTCAACCACTACCGTGGCGACGGTGGCGTGCGGTGCCCAGCGCGGGTCCGGCGTGGCGTTCAACTCAGAACTCGTCCTTCTTGGTCAGCTCCAGCTCCATCGCGTCGGCGGTGCGGATGGCCGCATCGATGGCGTCGCTGAGCTGGTCCGGGGTGGCATCGGCGTCGATCTTCACCACGAACATGGCGGTGGTGTCCTGCTTTACCCAGCCCCCCATCTTGGCGTCCTGCGAATCCTCCAGCAGGCGGTTGGCCACGGCCACCGGGAACTGCTTGGTCTTGGCGTTGTAGGCCGGCGACCAGATCTCACGGATGTTGTGGCTGCCGAAATCCTCCACCGCCGAGCGCACGTAGACCATCTGGGTGCGGTCACCCTCGACGTCGAACACCATGCGGTAGTCGCCATCCTCGTCGACTTCGTAGGTATAGCCCAGCTTGTCCAGATGGCGGGCCACGGACTTGTCGGCGCTGGTTGCGGCAGTGGCAGAGCCGGCAGCGGCCAGCGCGATCAGCAGGGCGGGAAGAAGGGTCCTTTTCATGAAGATCCTGTGAAACAGTGTTGGGAGAGGGTGCAATTGTGACGGTGGGCGTGCGTGCCGTCCAATCTGCGGCGGGCCGACGCAGGCCTGCCCGAGCCCCTATAATGGATGGATGCCCCATGAGTCCTCCCCCGATTCCCAGCACGAGCACGGCGTTGCCGTAGAGCCCGCGCGCCCGGAAGTGGCGCCGCCGCCGTTCTACCAGGTGATGCTGCTCAACGACGACTACACCCCGATGGATTTCGTGGTGGATGTGCTGCAGCAGTTCTTCAGCATGGACCTGGACAAGGCCACCCAGGTGATGCTGCACGTTCATACCCGCGGCCGCGGCGTCTGCGGTGTCTTCACCCGCGAAGTGGCCGAGACCAAGGTTGCCCAGGTCAACGAGTACTCGCGGATGAACCAGCATCCGCTGCTGTGCACGATGGAAAAGGCCTGACCGCCCCCGACCTGTAGAGCCGAGCCCACGCTCGGCTGCTGTTCACCCAGGCATCCAGATCTCTGCCAGCAGCAGCCGAGCGCAGGCTCGGCTCTACAGCTGGATCAGGCCTCCGCCAGCGCCTCCAGCGCCATCCGCGCCACCGCCTCGTCCACGTCGGCCGGGTCGCCGTCATCCCTGAACCACACTGCCGACAGCGCCATGCTGGCCGCGATCCAGCGCAGCAGGCGCGTGCGCTCCAGGCCGGCCAGTGCGCTGACCTGTTCCAGCCGGGCAGCAAACCGCTCCGGCCGCGTGGCCACGTGGATGCCCGGGCCACAGAGATCCGGATTGCTGAACATCGTCGTGTAGTCGAACGCACGGTCGCCCAGCAGCCGCTTCGGATCGATCGCCAGCCAGCCGCGCCTGCCGAAATCCAGCACGTTGTCGTGGTGCAGGTCACCGTGCAGGGGCCGGACCTCGCGTTCTTCCATCAGTAACACCTCCGCCAGTGATCTGCACTGTTCCAGCAGTGGCGGCAGCGCGGCCCTTGGCTGCAGCAGATCGGCGAACCATGTACGCAGGCAGGCCAGTTCCGCTGGCGGCGCGCTCCGTGGTCGGTGCAGCCGTTGCAGGACCTGGCACAGGATCGTGGTGCAGGCCTCGTCGTCGCCCTCGATCGAGCGTTGCCTCAGCGAGTCGCCGCCGGCACGTTCGATCAGGATCGCCGGCCCGGCGTGGGCCAGCAGGCGGGCAGCGCCGTCGCCGTCCCACCAGCGCAGGAGGCGGTGGCTGTTCTGCTCCTCGGTTTCGCTGCTGATCTTCAGCATCGCCGGCGTGCCGGCAGCGGTCAGCACCGGCCAGAGCCGGGCATGGGGCGTTTCGATGGCCGGGCCATCACGCCGCAATCGCCAGCGGCTCAGGTAGGGTTCGCTCATGCCGGTTGAGGTCTTCTGGAGTGAACGAAGATCAAGCGTTCTGCAGTGCTAACGCCATCTGAACGCAGCAATCCGCTAGGGTGATGGAAATCGCGTAGTCAGGCCGCATATTGTTCCCATCTGCCGCCGGAGTAATCCATGTTCAGCAAAGACCTCGAACACACCATCGGCCAGTGCTACAAGCGCGCCCGTGAGGCCCGGCATGAGTTCATGACGGTCGAACACCTGCTGTTGGCACTGCTCGACAACCCGTCCGCCCAGGCCGTACTGAAGGCCTGTGGTGCCGACGCCGAACGCCTGCGCCAGGAGCTGGAGCAGGCCATCGAGGCCTCCGTGTCGCGCCTGGCCGAAGATGACGGCCGCGATACACAGCCGACCCTGGGCTTCCAGCGCGTGCTGCAGCGGGCCGTGTACCACGTGCAGTCCTCGGGCAAGAAGGAGGTCACCGGCGCCAACGTGCTGGTCGCCATCTTCGGCGAGAAGGACTCCCACGCCGTCTACTACCTCAACCAGCAGGATGTGACCCGGCTGGATGTGGTCAATTACCTGTCCCACGGCATCGCCAAGCTGGGCGAGGAAGGCGAGCAGCCGTCCTCCTCCTCCGACGGCGAGGGCCGCATGGAAGGCGGGGAGGGTGAGCCGAAGGGTGATGCCCTGACCGAGTTCGCCAGCAACCTCAACGAACAGGCCCGGTCCGGCCGCATCGATCCCCTGGTCGGTCGTGGTGACGAGATCGAGCGCACCATCCAGGTCCTGTGCCGTCGCCGCAAGAACAACCCGCTGTACGTGGGCGAGGCCGGCGTGGGCAAGACCGCCATCGCCGAGGGCCTGGCCCGCCGCATCGTCGAGGGCTCGGTGCCCGACGTGCTTGCCGACGCGGTGATCTATTCGCTCGACCTGGGCGCGCTGGTGGCCGGCACCAAGTACCGTGGCGACTTCGAGAAGCGCCTGAAGAGCGTGCTTACCGCACTGAAGAAGGTGCCCAACGCGGTGCTGTTCATCGACGAGATCCACACCATCATCGGTGCCGGTTCGGCGTCGGGCGGCACCATGGATGCGTCCAACCTGATCAAGCCGGCCCTGGCCTCCGGCGAGCTGCGCTGCATCGGTTCGACCACTTTCCAGGAATACCGCGGCATCTTCGAGAAGGACCGGGCACTGGCCCGCCGCTTCCAGAAGATCGACATCGTCGAGCCGACCGTTGGCGAGACCTACGAGATCCTGCAGGGCCTGAAGTCCAAGTACGAGCTGCACCACGGCGTGACCTACTCCGACGAGGCGCTGCAGGCGGCGGTTGACCTGTCGGTGAAGCACATCGGCGACCGCCTGCTGCCGGACAAGGCCATCGATGTGATCGACGAGGCCGGTGCCCGCCAGCGCCTGCTGCCGGAAGGGCAGCGCAAGGAGCTGATCGACGTCGAGGAAGTGGAGGCGATCGTCGCCAAGATGGCGCGCATCCCGACCAAGCAGGTCAGTGCCACCGACAAGGATGTGCTGCAGCATCTGGAGCGCAACCTGAAGATGGTGATCTTCGGCCAGGACCCGGCCATCGAGACGCTGTCCTCGGCGATCAAGCTGGCCCGCTCGGGCCTGGGCAATCCGGAAAAGCCGATCGGCAACTTCCTGTTCGCCGGCCCGACCGGTGTCGGCAAGACCGAGGTGACCAAGCAGCTGGCGCTGCAGCTGGGCATCGAGCTGGTCCGCTTCGACATGTCCGAATACATGGAGCCGCATTCGATCAGCCGCCTGATCGGTGCCCCTCCAGGCTACGTCGGCTTCGATCAGGGCGGCCTGCTGACCGAGAAGATCGTCAAGACACCGCACTGCGTGCTGCTGCTGGACGAAATCGAGAAGGCGCACCCGGACATCTTCAACATCCTGTTGCAGGTAATGGATCGCGGCGTGCTGACCGATACCAACGGTCGCGAGGCCAACTTCAAGAACGTGGTGCTGGTGATGACCACCAATGCAGGTGCGGCGCAGGCCTCGCGGCGCTCGATCGGCTTCACCAAGCAGGACCACGCCACCGACGCGATGGAGACCATCCGCCGCAGCTTCACTCCGGAATTCCGCAACCGCCTCGACGCGGTGGTGCAGTTCCAGGCGCTGGGCTTCGAGCACATCCTGCGCGTAGTCGACAAGTTCCTGATCGAGCTGGAGATGCTGCTGCAGGACAAGCACGTCAGCCTGTCGGCCACGCCAACCGCGCGCGACTGGCTGGCCCACCACGGCTTCGACCCGCTGATGGGTGCGCGTCCGATGGCCCGCGTGATCCAGGACAGGATCAAGCGTCCGCTGGCCGACGAGCTGCTGTTCGGCAAGCTGGTCAACGGCGGCAAGGTGAGCATCGATGTGCGCGACGACGAGCTGGTGGTCGAAACCCAGGCCGAACCGGAGCGCCTGCTGCCGGTCACCGTGGAATGAACTGACCCCCGGCCGGTTTCGGCGGACCTGACATGACAAGGGCGGCTTCGGCCGCCCTTGTCATGTGCCCCGTCAGCGGCTGCGCTGGCGGGCCTTCTTCTTGAAGGTGGCCTCGTCGACTGGCTCGATCTGCGACACGATGCAGCGACTGGAATCGGTGAGCAGCTGGCTGCGGCCGGCAGCGCACAGCAGACCCTGCTGGCCGTCCGTGGCGAAGCTCAGTTTCCGCGAGTAGCCTGCCGCCGAGCAGTCGTCCTGGAAATGCACGACGTAGTGGTCCTGGCCATTGCGCAGCAGGATGTTGCGCGAAGCGCCGGCGCGCACCAGTTGCTGGTCGCTGCCCAGCTGGACGCAGTCACTGGAGGTGGAAAGAGTGTCGGCGGCGCGCACGGGCGCTGCGCTGGCGGACACGGCAAGGGCGACGAGCAGAGCGGTCAGCGGGAGCATGTTCATGGCGGGGCAGGGGGATGGCGATCCGGACTGGATCGGGTCCCACGATGCCGCCACCGATGCAGATGCGAATCTGCCGCAAGCAGGGCTGACCGACGTCACGGTGAGTTCGGTCACGATGACCTCCGGCAGGGCCGGATTGCAGGCATGACAAAAGGCCAGCAACCAGGGCTGGCCTTGTCGAAGTGGCGCAGCGCGCCGACCGCTTACTTCATGCGGTAGGTGATACGACCCTTGGTCAGGTCGTACGGGGTCATTTCAACCTTGACCCGGTCACCGGTGAGGATGCGGATGTAGTTCTTGCGCATGCGGCCGGAGATGTGGGCGATGATTTCGTGCCCATTTTCCAGACGAACGCGGAAAGTGGTGTTCGGCAGCGTCTCGCTGACGGTGCCCTCGAACTCGATGGAATCGTCTTTCGACATGTAGTCCTGTGCGGTTCAGAAAACGGCCACGCTGGGCCTAAGGCGCGGTATTTTACGCGTGACCGGCCCAGCTTGCAAAGTTTGTGTTAACTGCCGGCCAAATGCTGGGCTGGCAAGCGTCCGACGGCCTGTGTCCACGAGCCTTCACGGCTGTCACGGCGCACGGCCTGGCGCACGTGCTGCAGGAATTCCGCGCGCGGCAGGTGTTCGGCGCCCATCCGCAGCAGGTGCGGATTTTCCACCTGGGCGTCGATCAGCTCCCAGCCCCAGCCGTGAAGCGTGGACGCCAGTGCCGCCAGCGCGATCTTGGAACCACCACTGGCGCCACTGAACATGCTCTCGCCGAAGAACATTGACCCGATGGCCACCCCGTAGATGCCGCCGACCAGCGACTGACCGTCCCAGACTTCGAAGGAATGGGCGAAACCGAGGTCGTGCAACTGGCTGTAGGCCTCGACCATGGCCGGGCTGATCCAGGTGCCGTCCTGGCCGGGCCGAGGTGCCGCCGCACAGGCGCGCATCACCTGGCTGAAGGCGGTGTCCGCGCTGACCTCCCACGTACTGCTGCGCAGCTGGCGGCGGAAGCGGCTGGACAGGTGCACGCCGTCGGTGCGGAACACCATACGCGGATCAGGCGACCACCACAGGATCGGCTCGCCCTCGCTGAACCACGGAAAGATGCCGCCTGAGTAGGCGTTGAGCAGACGCGCTGGATGCAGGTCGCCACCCACCGCGAGCAGGCCGTCGGGCTGGCGCAGGGCGGTCTCGGCCGGAGGGAAGGGGGCGTCCGGCGCATCGGCCAGGCGCCAGGGCAGCTGGCGGGTCATGCCGGCATTGTAGTTGTCGCGGCCCCGCGCGAATGCCGCGGTAGATGCCAACCCTGGTTGGCTGGTCACCCGTCCGCGCGAAATGGGCTGTGCCCCAGCAGCTCCTGCCGGTACCGCCGCACATCGCGCCGCTCCTGCCTGCACCACTCCTGCAACGCCTCGGCGAAATCCGCGTCGGCCACCCAGTGCCGGCTGCGTACCAGCGTCGGCAGGAAGCCTCGCGCCAGTTTGTGCTCGCCCTGTGCGCCCGGCTCGAAACGGCTCAGCCCTTCGCGCAGGCAGTATTCGATGCCCTGGTAGTAGCAGGCTTCGAAATGCAGGCCGGGCAATGTGGCGCCACCCCAGTAGCGACCGTACAGCGTGTCACCACCGCGCAGGCAAAGTGCGCCGGCGATTGGCTGGCCTTCCTGCTCGGCCAGGAACAGCACCAGCCCACGTCCCAATGAAATGGCCAGATGGCGCAGGAAAGCCTCGGTCAGCGCCGGGGCATTGCCGTACTCAAGGAAGGTCTGCAGGTAGAAGCGATACATCGCCTGCAGGTCGGCGCGGCTGGCCTCGTCGCCATGCACCACGCGGAACGTGATGCCCTGGCGGGTGACCTTGGCCCGTTCCTGGCGGATGTTCTTGCGGTGCTTGTGGTTCATCGCGCCGAGGAACTGGTCGAATGTCGCCCAGTCACCCGGGTTCTGCCACTGGAACTGCACGTCCTCGCGCAGCAGCCAGTCATCGACGAACAGCGCCTCGTCCGCTGCGGTGTGGAAATTGATATGGGCCGATGACACTTCCAGTGCTGGCAGTGCATCACGCAACACCGAAAGCAACGCGGTGCGATCTGAATCGTGACGGGCCAGCAGGCGCGGCCCGGTGACCGGCGAGTACGGCACCGCGCCCAGCCACTTCGGGTAGTAGTCGCGGCCATGCCGGGCATAGGCGTTGGCCCAGGCATGGTCGAACACGAATTCGCCGTGGGAGTTGGTCTTCAGGTAGCCCGGAATGGCGCCGATCAGGCGCTCGCCCTCCCACAGCGTGAAGTGCCGGGGCTGCCAGCCCCAGTCCTCGCGCAGGCAGCCGTGCTGTTCCAGGCCTGAGAGGAAGGCGTGGCTGACGAACGGATTCTGGCCTTCGTGCAGGGCGTCCCAGTCGGTGGCGGGAATGGACTGCAGGGAGTCGAGGAAGCGGGCGGAGGGCATGGTTGGCAAGGATAGGCCAGGTGGATCACGAATGGTGTTGGCGGGGCTGGGTTGGTTTGTTCTGCGGGGGCATGAGGAAAGTTTGAATTCTCCAACCGTGTGCATCTGGTGCGGAATCACCGGCGTACGGCTCGGCAGGGTGGCGGGGCGCCGCATGAGTGGCGCGCATCCCACCACATGGAGAAATCAACAATGAAGGGATTGAAGCTTGCAACTGCCGTGGTCGCGTGTGGCTTGATCTTTGTGTCACCTGTTTGGGCTTCTGGAGATCAGCCAGCAAAAGTGCTTGAGGATCCGGGTGCCTACGCGGAGGTGGTTGCGCTGTTGGAGCGTGAAGTTGGGAGCCAGTTGACGCGTCATTTGCAGGAGAGGGGTGAGCTGCGACATGTCAGCGTCAGCATCCGTCTCAATGCGAAGGCAAGATCAATGGTGATCAGCTTTGGGCCTGGATATCTTCCTGGCCCCGATCGGGGTTATGACGAGCTCTTCCTGATTCCGATGGCGTCCTCGTTGAGGTTCTATGCCGAAAAGTCAGGACTGATTGTGAACGACATTGATTTCCTATTCGACGGAAAAACCCTTGAGGAGTACTACCCGGAGGATCTCGCCGTTCCGCCGCAGGCGCGGGCGAGATCGACGCATACGTCAGCTTTGGTATCAGCAAGCCATGGCTACATCAGCTTGCATCCCAGCAGAGAATGGAAGTTTCAGCGTCCAGCGCCTCTCGGCATTCAGGAAGACACGCTGAGTCCACTGTTTGGTGACGAACTGCAAGTATTGATGGAACAACGTAGCGGCTTGACGGTGCACCGGGCACGGAGCCGCTCCACGGAACTCCATCCGGAGTCCGGGAAGCCATGGGAGCACATGTCATCCCGCTACCACCTCAAAGCGCTTTTCCCCGAACGCACCGACATGTGGAATGAGTTTCCGAACAGCCCGGAGTCTGCTCGCGAAAAGGAAGAGGACATACGGGCTCGGCCCAACTATGCAAACCATCTGGGTGTGGATGTGATGCTGAGCCTGCACACCAATGGCAGCGATTCAGCCAGTACGCGTGGCACCGAGGTCTATTACCATCAGGCGAAACCGCAGGATAAGGCCTTGGCGGACAGCATCCTGTGTTCGATGCGGGAAGTCATACGCGCGCAGCCTGGCTATCAGGATTTCCCGATTCGCGAGAGTTCGACTTCGGCTAGGCACGGCGAGAACCGCATCGGAAAGATGCCCTCGGTGATCATCGAAACCGCCTACCACTCCAATCCTGACGATGTGGCTGCCTTGCAGGACCCCGTCTTCCGCTCGGCGTCGATGAAAGGCGTGGAGAAGGGCTATCGCCTTTGGGCAGCAGGCAAGGCCTGCGAGCCGCTGGTCTTGCATCCGATCCCAGATACCAATGTGCCGGTTCAATCGGCCCGTGACATCGAAGTCCGCTATGCCGGGAATCCCCAATACCCGCTGTCGGTGGAGCTCTCGCTGACGACCTGTTCCGAGGCGGGTGCGTGCTCTTCGTCGACGCAGACTTTTGACGATCCGATGCAGCCGGTGGTGATCAATCTTGCCTGCAATGGCATCGGCACGGGCGTCGCGCGCTGGAGTGCGCTCCTAAGGGACGCAGACGGGGTTGCGTCGGCACCTGTCGAGTTTTCGCAGGCGTGCGTACGGACGTGAGAGCAGGCTTCGGTCTGCCAGGCATGGCCTGGCACTACTGAAAGCACAAAGGCCGGCGCTCTCGCGCCGGCCTTTGGTCGGGGTCGAGCATGGCTCGACTCAGCTGGCCTTGCCCTGCGCGTCCAGATAACGCTCGGCGTCCAGAGCGGCCATGCAGCCGAAGCCGGCCGAGGTGATCGCCTGGCGGTAGTGCTGGTCGGCTACGTCGCCGGCGGCGAACACGCCTTCCACCGAGGTCTGGGTAGCGTTGCCGCCCAGGCCCGAGCGGATTTCCAGGTAGCCGTTGTTCATCGCCAGCTGGCCGTCGAACAGGGTCGTGTTCGGGTGGTGGCCGATGGCCACGAAGAAGCCGTGTGCGTCGATGTCGCGGGTGCTGCCGTCCAGGGTGGACTTCACGCGAACGCCGGTCACGCCGGCATCGTTGCCCAGCACTTCCTCCACCTGGTGGTGCCAGACGGTCTCGATCTTGCCTTCGGCGACCTTCCTGAACAGCTTGTCCTGCATGATCTTCTCCGCCTTCAGGGTGTCGCGGCGGTGGACCAGGTAGACCTTGCGGGCGATGTTGGACAGGTACAGCGCCTCTTCGACGGCGGTGTTGCCGCCGCCGACCACGACCACGTCCTGGTCGCGATAGAAGAAGCCGTCACAGGTGGCGCAGGCGGAGACGCCGCGGCCCTTGAAGGTCTCTTCGGTCGGGATGCCCAGGTACTTGGCGGTGGCGCCAGTGGCGATGATCAGTGCGTCGCAGGTGTACTCGTGACTGTCGCCGATCAGCTTGAACGGGCGCTGCGACAGGTCGGCGGTGTGGATATGGTCGAAGATGACCTCGGTCTCGAAGCGCTCGGCGTGCGCCTGCATGCGCGCCATCAGGTCCGGGCCCATCAGGCCGTGGGCGTCACCCGGCCAGTTGTCCACCTCGGTGGTGGTCATCAGCTGGCCACCCTGCTGCAGGCCGGTGATGACGACCGGCTTCAGGTTGGCACGGGCGGCGTAGACGGCGGCGGTCCAACCGGCCGGGCCGGAACCGAGGATGACGAGGCGCTGGTGGCGGGAGGGCAGGCTGGTGCTCATGTAAACTCGCGAAAAGGTAGATGGGACAAGGCGCTGGCGATGTTTGCGCAGCATCCATGGCTGCCCATAGAGTGGCGGCTGGGGCAGGGCGATTCAAGCCGATGAACAGAACGCCGTCATCCAGCGGTGGTTCCGGGCCTCGGATTGCCTTGCCGGACGTCGCATAACTGAAAACTGACGCCGTCTCATTTATTATCAATCACTAACAGCGCATTCCAAAGGTATGGTCTAAGGTGGCGAAGCAGGTCCCTGAACGCTCCAAGTCGGACGACAGCAAGGCGTCACGTCGCACGGCCGCGGCGGCGACGACCGACAATCCACGCCGCCAGCGCCTCTGGCGCGATCTGGGCCTGATCGCCATCGCGCCGGCCCTGCTGTACCTGGCAGCCAGTCTGTTCACCTATTCAGCCACGGATCCTGGCTGGTCGCATACTGGCAGCGTGGTCGCGCCGGTGCATAACCTCGGCGGCCGCGCCGGGGCCTGGATTGCCGACGTGCTGCTGCAGCTGTTCGGCTACATCGCTTTCCTGTTGCCGGTGGTGCTCGGCGCACTGGCGTGGATCGCCATGTTCGGCCTCAAGCGCGAGAGCAAGGGCGAGAACGATCTGGACCCGGCGCTGCGCCTGGTCGGTCTGGTCGGTTTCCTGATCGCCGGCACCGGCTTCCTGCACGTGCGCCTGTTCAGTGGCGATGTCGCCAGTGCCGGCGGCATTCTCGGCAAGCTGGTGGGCAATTCGCTCACGGTGGGCTTCGGTGCGCTGGGGGCGAACCTGTTCGTGCTGGTATTGCTGCTGGCCTCGATCACCCTGGCCACCGGGCTGTCCTGGTTCACGGTGATGGAGAAGATCGGCCGTGGCGTGATGTCGCTGGCACCGCTGCTGGAGCGCAAGAAGGAAGAAGTCAGCGAGTGGAAGCAGACCCGGGTGATGCGCGAGGAGCGCCAGGAAGTGCGCAAGGCCGACGCCGAGGTGCGCGCCAAGCGCGAGCCGGTAAAGATCGAACCGCGCCCTGAGCCGGTGATCGAGAAGAGTGATCGCGCCAAGCGCGATACCCAGATTCCGATGTTCCGTGGCGTCAACGGCGATGGTTCCGACCTGCCGCCACTGGCGCTGCTGGATGATCCCAAGCCGCAGCCGAAGGGCTACGACGAAGAGACACTGGAGACCCTGTCGCGGCAGATCGAGTTCAAGCTGAAGGACTTCCGCATCGATGCGCAGGTGGTCGGCGCCAACCCTGGCCCGGTGATCACCCGCTTCGAGATCGAGCCGGCACCGGGCATCAAGGTCAGCCAGATCAGTTCGCTGGACAAGGACATCGCGCGCGGCCTGTCGGTGAAGTCGGTGCGCGTGGTCGACGTCATTCCGGGCAAGTCGGTGATCGGCCTGGAAATTCCCAACGTCACCCGCGAGATGATCTTCCTGTCCGAGCTGCTGCGCTCGAAGGAATATGACAAATCGGCCAGCGTGCTGACCCTGGCGCTGGGCAAGGACATCGCCGGCCGCCCGACCGTGGCCGACCTGGCGCGCATGCCGCACCTGCTGGTGGCCGGTACGACCGGTTCGGGCAAGTCGGTGGCGGTCAACGCGATGGTGTTGAGCCTGCTGTTCAAGGCGTCGCCGAAAGACCTGCGGATGCTGATGATCGACCCGAAGATGCTCGAGCTGAGCGTCTACCAGGGCATTCCGCACCTGCTGGCGCCGGTGGTTACCGACATGAAGGAGGCCGCCAACGGCCTGCGCTGGTGCGTGGCCGAGATGGAGCGCCGCTACAAGCTGATGAGCGCGGTGGGTGTGCGCAACCTGGCTGGCTTCAACAAGAAGGTGAAGGAAGCCCAGGACGCCGGCCAGCCGCTGATGGATCCGCTGTTCAAGCCGAACCCGGAGCTGGGCGAGGCGCCGCGTCCGCTGGAAACGCTGCCGTTCATCGTCATCTTCATCGACGAATTCGCCGACATGATGATGATCGTCGGCAAGAAGGTGGAAGAGCTGATCGCGCGCCTGGCACAGAAGGCGCGTGCGGCTGGCATCCACCTGATCCTGGCCACGCAGCGCCCGTCGGTGGATGTGATCACCGGCCTGATCAAGGCCAACATCCCGACCCGCATCGCCTTCCAGGTCAGCTCCAAGATCGACTCGCGCACCATTCTCGACCAGTCCGGCGCGGAGACCCTGCTCGGCCACGGTGACATGCTGTACCTGCCGCCGGGCACCGCGCTGCCCGAGCGCGTGCATGGTGCGTTCGTGTCCGACGACGAAGTGCATCGCGTGGTCGAGCACCTCAAGGCGATGGGCCCGGCCGACTATGTCGACGGCGTGCTGGACGAAGTGCAGACGATGGGCGACGGCGTGGTCGTCGGCGCCACTGGCCTGCCCGAGACCAGTGCGGCCGGCGACGAGTCCGACCCGCTGTATGACGAAGCGCTGCGGGTGGTCACCGAGACCCGCCGTGCCTCGATTTCCGGCGTGCAGCGCCGGCTGAAGATCGGCTACAACCGTGCAGCGCGACTGATCGAGGCCATGGAAGCGGCCGGCGTGGTCAGCCCGCCCGAGCACAACGGCGACCGCACGGTGCTGGCACCGCCGCCGCCGAAGTAAGACCCGACGTATCCCCCACGACGTCCAAGGAACCGACGCATGCTTCACCCCGTACCAAGCGCGCTGGCGCTGGCGCTGGCTGCCCTGATGGCTGCCGGCCCGGCACTGGCAGAAACCGCCACCTCCGCGCCCGCCACGGCGCCGCCTTCCACCAGCGGCGATACCGAAGCCAGCAATAATTTCAGCATTGTCCGTTACCGCGCCGACTACCAGGTCCGGCCGGATGCGGGCAATGTGCAGACCGAAACCTACGAGGTCCTGCTCAAGACCAAGGCCTCGGTCGAGCAGTTCAGCCAGGTGCGGCTGAGCTACAGCGAGAAGATGGAAACGCTGGAGGTGCTTGGCGCCTACACCATCACCGCCGACGGCCAGCGCCGCGACGTGCCGGCCGACCGCATCTACACCCAGGAAAGCTACTCCAGCGCCTCGGCGGCGATGTATGCCGACCGCAAGGTGCGGGTGATCGTGTTCCCGAACCTGGCCCCGGGCACGCGCCTGTACTACCAGGTGCGTCGCACCCAGGCTACGCCGTACTTCCCGGGCTATTTCGGCCTGTGGGAGACCTTCAACGTCTTCACCGAGTACGAGGACGCCGAGGTCACCCTGAGTGCGCCGGCCAACCTGCCGATGCTCGTGGACAGCCGCGGCGTGCAGGGCAGTGACCGGCCGACAGTGAAGAATGGCCAGGCGCAATGGCGCTGGCGCTACCAGCGCCGCGAGGCGATGCCGGCGCAGAACTGGTCGGCGGCGGGCTGGGAGTTCGGCCCGAACATCATGGCCAGCACGTATCGTGACTGGTCGCAGATGGGGCGCGCCTACCAGCTCAAGGCGGGCCCGGCGGCCCAGGTGACCCCGGCGCTGCAGGCGCTCGCTGATGAGATCACCGCCGGCATCAGCGACCGCCGCGAACAGGCTGATGCGCTGTATCGCTGGGTCGCGCAGAACATCCGCTATGTGGCGGTGTACCTGGGCAACGGCGGCCTGGAGCCGAACAGCGCGCAGAGCATCCTCGACAATCACTATGGTGACTGCAAGGACCACGTGACGATCCTCGAGGCGCTGCTGGCGGCCAAGGGTATCGCCAGCTCGCCGGTGCTGATCGGTGCGGGGGGCGGCCCGACGCTGCCGAAGATTCCGGTGCTGGGCCGCTTCAACCACGCCATCACCTATATCCCCGAGTTTGATCTTTACCTGGATTCGACCACCGCGTGGGCACGCTTCGGGCAGCTGCCGGAAGGTGACCTGGGTGCGCCGGTGATGCGTACCCGCGACGCTACGCTGGCGCGTACCCCGGCCAATACGCCGGAGCGCAATGCGACGTCGATGGAAGTGCGTTTTACGTTTGATGCCAACGGCAACCTGCGCGGCGAAACGATTCCGAAGCTGGGCGAGAACGCCGAGATCGGCATGCGCGCGCAGTTCTCACAGCTCAACGCGCAGAACCGTGCGCGCGCTGAGGAGCAGATCATGGCCGCCTCAGGTTTCGATGGGCGAGGGCAGCTGCAGATCCAGGGCGTACCGGTCGACCTGACCCGGCCGTTCGGCTACCGCATGGCCTTCCAGGCCGAGGACTACGCCGACTTCAGCGTGGCCGGTGGCATGGCCGTGCCGGACCCGCCGGGTGGCGAGTCGGTGCGTGGCTTGTACGCCACCGCCTCGGCGCCGGCCAACGAGACGCCGTTCTACTGCAATGCCAGCCTGCGCGAGGAAACCTATCGCCTGCAGTTCCCGGCCAATGCGCCGATCATCGCCATTCCGGCCAGCCAGCGCTTTACCAATGCCGCTGGCGAATACCGGGTGGACTGGAGCCGCGAGGGCCAGGAGGTGATCGTGCACCACCGCTTGCAGCAGAACGCGGTGCGTGGCCCCGAGGCGCTGTGCCAGCCGCAGGACTATCCGGCGTTCCGCGCGCTGTACCGCGAAGTGCGTCGCGGCTTCCGCGGCCAGGTGCTGTACGGCAAGCTGCCGGCATCTGGCGGCTGAATCGCCGATGGACGATCAGGGCGGCATAATGTCGCCCTGATCGCCCATTCATCTTCCCCCGGGCACACTGGCAACCACCTTTCCTGGCGCCCGCGCCCACAGGATTTCCGCATGAACTTCCGCTTCCGCCGTTTCCTTGCCACGACTACCCTGGCCGTCGCCTGTGCCGCTGCCGGCAGTGCCTGGGCCGGTGCCCGCGATGACCTGAAGACTTTCACCAGTGGCCTGAAGGGCCTGGATGGCCAGTTCAGCCAGCAGGTGTTCGACAGCCGCGGCAAGGTGAAGGAATCGACCAGTGGCCGCGTGGCCCTGTCGGCGCCGCGCCTGTTCCGCTGGGAATACGTGCGCCCGCACGAACAGCTGATCGTGGCTGACGGCAGGAAGGTCTGGATGTACGAGCCGGACCTGGAGCAGGTCACCGTGCGCGAGCAGGGCAAGGAAGAGCAGAACAGCCCGCTGACTGCGCTGATCAACCCAGCGCTGCTGGAACAGCAGTACGACGTCAGTGAAGAGGCTGCGCAGCGTGATGGCCTGCAGTGGCTGTCGCTGTCGCCGAAGCGCGAGACCGAAGCCAGCTTCCAGTACGCCGCGCTGGGCTTCAATGCCCAGGGCCTGGCCAAGATGGAGATCACCGACGCGGTCGGACAGCGCACCGTGATCAGCTTCAGTGGCTGGAAGCGCAATCCAGGCTTTGCTGCCGGCACCTTCAGCTTTACGCCGCCCAAGGGCACCGACGTTATCGGTAATTGATTCAGCCCGTGCCCTGGTGGGTGCCAACCGTTGGTTGGCACGCTCTTGATCTGCCGGCCAGCGGCCGGCACTACCGGAATCGTCGTCACCTTGTCGCGGTACAATGAGCGGGTGGCAAGACATCGTTCAACTTCCTTCCCCGGCCCCGATCTGCTGAGCGTTGATCGGGAACATCTGCGCCCGCTGGCCGAGCGCATGCGCCCGCGCACCCTCGACGAAATGGTCGGGCAGAAGCGCCTGCTGGCGCCGGACAGCGCGCTGCGTCGCGCGGTCGAATCCGGGCGCGTGCATTCGATGATCCTGTGGGGCCCGCCGGGCTGCGGCAAGACCACGCTGTCACTGCTGCTGGCCGAGTACTCCGATGCCGAGTTCCGTGCCATCTCCGCCGTCCTGTCCGGCTTGCCGGAGGTGCGCCAGGTGCTGGCCGAGGCTGCGCAACGGTTCGCCGAAGGCCGGCGCACCGTGCTGTTCGTGGACGAGGTGCATCGCTTCAACAAGGCGCAGCAGGATGCCTTCCTGCCGCACATCGAGCGCGGCACGATCCTGTTCGTCGGTGCCACCACCGAGAATCCGTCGTTCGAGCTGAACTCGGCGCTGCTGTCGCGTTGCCGCGTACATGTGCTGGAAGCGGTATCGCCAACCGATATCGTCGAGGCGCTGGAACGCGCGCTGGGCGACCGCGAACGCGGCCTGGGCGAGGAGGGTATCGAGGTTGCGCCCGAGCTGCTGCTGGAAATCGCCACCGCTGCCGATGGTGACGTGCGCCGCGCACTGACCCTTCTTGAAATCGCCGCCGAACTGGCGGGTGGGGAAGGGGGTCGCATCACCCCGCAGACCCTGACCCAGGTGCTGGCCGATCGTACCCGCCGCTTCGACAAGGGCGGCGAGCAGTTCTACGACCAGATCTCAGCGCTGCACAAGTCGGTACGCAGTTCCAATCCGGATGCCGCGCTGTACTGGCTGACCCGCATGCTCGATGGCGGTTGCGATCCATCCTACCTGGCACGTCGACTGACCCGCATGGCGATCGAGGACATCGGCCTGGCCGATCCGCGCGCGCAGAGCATGGCGCTGGAAGCCTGGGACATCTACGAGCGGCTCGGCAGCCCGGAAGGCGAGCTCGCGTTCGCCCAGCTGGTGCTGTACCTGGCCAGCACCGCCAAGTCGAACGCGGGCTATGCCGCGTTCAACCAGGCCAAGGCCGACGTGCGCCAGAGCGGTACCGAAGAGGTGCCGTTGCATCTGCGCAATGCGCCAACCAAGCTGATGAAGGAGCTGGGCTATGGCGCCGAATACCAGTACGACCACGATGCCGAGGGGGGCATCGCGCTGGACCAGACCGGTTTCCCGGATGCGATGGGCGAACGGGTGTACTACAACCCGGTGCCGCGGGGCCTGGAGATCAAGCTGAAGGAAAAGCTTGATCGGCTGCGCGCCGAACGTGAGGCGGCGAGGGCCGCGAAGGGGCGCTGAGCCGGCTTATGCAGCGTCGAGCCATGCTCGACTCCGCTCTTGCCCGGGCTTGCAGGTACCTCCTGGAACAGCAGCCGAGCATGGCTCGGCTCTACAGGGGTAATGGATTGATGCCGTGCAGGAAATGATTCTGCCGTTGAAGCGTTATGCCCAGTTCGAGGGTCGTGCCAACCGTCGCGAGTACTGGATGTTCCAGCTGTTCCTGTTGATCGTCTCGGCCGTCCTGATGGTCCCGCTCATCGCCGGGTTGGTGATGCAGTCCGACGTGCTGGGCATCGCGTCGATCATCCTGTTCGTCGTGTTCTGGCTGGCCACGTTCGTGCCGGTCATCGCCGTCACCGTGCGCCGACTGCACGACTGCAACCAGTCGGGCTGGATGTACCTGCTGGCCTTCGTTCCGTTCGGTGGCCTGGTGATCTTCGTGTTCGCGCTGCTGCCAGGTACACCGCAGGAGAACGTCTACGGCCCGGTGCCTGCGGGGCCGTGAGACTGCGTGAGTCGAGCATGGCTCGACTTCTACAGGGCGGGAAAACGAAGCCGGCGTTTCGCCGGCTTCTTTCTTACTTGATGCTGCAGTCGCCGAAGGACAGGTATTCCGTTCCCGAGCTGAACTGCAGCGTGCAGCTTGCGGTGAAAGTCGCGCCTTCTTCCAGTGCGCCCAGCTTGGCCGCCTGCTGTTCGTCGTCGCTGGTCAGCCGGGCCAGGACATTGCCCTGGTCGTCGCCGGCCTCGATCAGCGGCTCGCCCGCCAGGTTGCTGGAGACACCCAGGGCCACGGCAGTGAATGTCACCGTCTGGTTGAGTTCGTCCATGCCGAGAGACGAATTGCCGGCCTCTTCAAAGGCCTGGTAGAGCGTTGACAGATCCTGTGCGGCATGGGCGGCCAGCGGTGCAATCAGGCCGAGGGAAAGGGCGATCAGGGCGGTGCGCTTCAAGGTGTTCTCGCAGTCACGGGATTCATTCCCGTGGATGGTGGTCAGTAGATCCACGCCATGCGTGGATGGGTTTGGCAAAGGACAGGGCGCGGCCGGCGGCTCGATTGCCCATCCATCCGCAGCCCTGCGAGGGAAGGGCGCTCCTGCGCCCCGCTGTCCGGCAAAATAGTGGATCCGGTGTTTCCGGCGCAACCGGGAAAATGAACGCATCGCGCGCGTGATACACAGCGTGACGTTCGATCGATGTGATAATCATTCGCGTTTAAGGTAGACTGCGGTCCCCTATGAACCGGCGGCCATCGGCCGCTCCTGCCGCCGCTGATGAAGCTTTTCGTCCTGCCTTCGCGCCGTGGCCCATTGGCCCGCGGCCTGGCTGCCATGATGATGGGTCTGCTCCTGGCCACTCCTTACGCCAATGCGCAGCAGCGCAATCCGCTGCAGAAGATCGGCCACACCGTGCTGGACGAGCCGGCGGCCAGCTATCGCTTTGAACGTTTCGTGGTGGACAGCCCGGACCAGCAGCGCCGTTGGCGGGTGAACCTGGCGATTCCGGCCAAGGCCGGCAAGACCCCATCCCCGGTGCTGTACGCGCTGGATGGCAATGCCGTGGCCATGGTGCTGGACCAGCCGCTGCTGGCCGAGCTGGCCGCGCGCAAGGCACCGCCGGTACTGGTGCTGATCGGCTACGACAACGACCTGCGCATCGATTCCAGGGCGCGTACCCGCGACTACACCGCGTGGATCGACCGTGCCGACGACGAGAGCGGCACGACCCAGGTCGTCGGCGGCGGCGCTGCGGCTTTCCTGGATGTGATCGAGCGTCGCATCAAGCCGGAAGTCGAGCGTCGCGCACGCATCGATACGCGGCAGCAGGCGCTGTGGGGCCATTCGCTGGGCGGGTTGTTCGTGCTCAATGCGCTGTACACGCGACCTGCCGCGTTCCAGTCCTATCTGGCAGCCAGTCCGTCGCTGTGGTGGAGCCAGGGCGCGGCGCTGGGTGATCCGGAGCAGCAGTTCGTGCAGAACGTGCACGGCCAGCCGGCCAAGCTCTGGCTGATGCTGGGCGGCGCCGAGCGCGTCGGTGATCGCGGCAAGCGCGATATGAGCAACCCGCGCGTGGTTGCGCACCTGCGCCGGATCAGTGGCGCCACCCCGGATGCGGCGATGCAGTTGTCCGAGCGGCTGGGCAAGGTGCCGGGCCTGAGCGTGCAGTACCGCGAGTTCGATGGCCTCGGCCACGGCCCGATGCTGCCGGCATCGTTCCACGCTGCGCTGCATGAACTGTATGGCGTGTCCGACCGCAGCGCCGGCGATGGCGCGCCCAATGGCGGGGACAGTGCCGCCGAATGAATGCCTTCGCGCGCCATGCCGTGCGACCCCACTACCCAGGCGAGGCTGCCGGCGTGCAGCGGCCCAGGCAACCGATGAATCCCGCGCCACGTGGCGCGGCCTACGTGTGCAAGGAGCCTGCCATGTCGTTCCATCCGTCTTTCCGCCTTACCTCTCTCGCCGCCGGTCTGCTGCTGGCGGTGACCGCCACCGCCCAGCCGGTGTTCGATCAGCCGGCCAACGCCACCTTCAAGGGTGAGGTCGTCTCGCGCGGTGAGAACGTGGTCCCCGGCAGCACTGCCGATGTGGTTGGTCGCGGCTTCGTGCCGGGCCAGAAGGTCAGCCTGCTGCGTGGCGACAGCGTGCTCAATACGCAGCCGCTGGTGGTCGATGCCGACGGCAACTTCAAGACCCAACTGAGCATTCCGGCCGATGCGGTGCCGGGCACCCACCCGGTGGTGGTGCGCGCCAGCCAGCCGGCTGCGGCCACGGTGCTGAAGCTGCGCGTGTCGCCGCAGCTGCCGCTGTCCGGCCAGGCGCAGTTCGCCACCCAGTCCAACAAGCTGGTGCCGGGGCTGTATCAGTCCGCTTACAGCGCCGCCAGCAATGCCGTGTTCGTGACCTCGGCGGTGGGCCGTCCGCCGGTGACCCAGTCGCAGTTGCTGAAGCTGGATCCGAAGTCGCTGAAGGTGATCAAGGCGATCACCCCGGCGCAGGTGCCGGGCAGCACCAACGGCGCGGTCTATGCGGTCTACGGTGTGGGCGTGGATGACGCCAATGGCAATGTCTGGGTCACCAATACCCGGCAGAACTCGATTGCGGTGTACCGCCAGAAGGACCTCTCGCTGGTCCACCAGTTCCCCGTCGACACCGTGCCGCATGCGCGCGACGTGGTGGTCGACGGCACCCACGGCAAGGTGTTCGCTTCGGCCACGGGTGAGGACCACCTGTCGGTGTTTGATGCGAAGACGTTCAAGGAACTGCCGCAGGTGACGCTGGAGTCCGGCGTGGATGATGGCAAGTTCACCCCGATGAGCCTGGTGCTGGACGAGAAGGGCGGCAAGCTGTTCACCGTCAGCATCGGCACGCCGGAAGCGGCGGTGATCGATGTGGCCAGCGGCAAGGTCGACAAGGTCATCGACCTGGGCAATTCGATCAGCGCCTCTGGCGTGGCCTTCGACGCAGCACGCAACCGCCTGTACGTGGCCTCGCAGGGCACCGACAACCTGCTGATCGTCGATGTGGCATCCGGCAAGGTGCTGCATGACGTGCCGGTCGGCGCTGGCGCGCTGAACGTCGCCTTCGATGATGCCTCCTGCCTGGCCTATGTCAGCAATCGTGGCGCCGGTACGGTCACGGTGGTGAACGGCGACGGCAAGGTGGTGGCCAACCTCGATGGCGGCACCCTTCCAAACCATGTGCGTGCCGACGGCAAGGGCAACGTGTTTGCGGTGAACAAGTCACGTGGCGCCGAAGATCCGAAGGGTGACCGCATCACCCGCATCACCCCGAATCAGTAAGTGACAGGGCAGGGCGGCGTGCGCGTCGCCCTGCCAGCAAGGAGAACGTCCATGAACATCGCGTCCCGTCTGCGCCCGTGTGCGCTTCCGTTGGCTGTTTCGCTGGCGCTGGCCGCCTGCAGTGGCTCGTCAACGCCGTCTGATGGCCACAAGACTGCCGAGCCGCCTGCCGCAACAGCTGCTGCCGAAACCGCGTTGCCGGCAGGCTGGCAGCGCGTGGCCGGTGCCGAGATGCCAGCGGTGCATGAACAGAGGGCCGTGCTGCCGGCCAAAGTGCATTCCGATGACGGTGCTGACATTGAAGTGTCCGACGCCAGCCGGATCATTGCCGGTGGTGACGACGTCATCGCGGTGATCGAGGCGCTGGGACTGGGCAAGCAGGTATTCGCTGCGCCAACCAACACCACCACCCAGGCCGGCCTGGCTGCCCCGCACCAGTTCCTGTTCAACCGCACCACGGGCGTGGAAGGCGTGCTGAGCCTGCAGGGCTCGCTGTTCCTCGGCAACAGCCTGCGCCGCCACACCGAGCTGGCGAAAAAGCTGCGCGAGGTGGGCGAGCCGGCGGTGGTCATCGATGACCTGCAGCCGGCGCCGGACAAGGTGCGCAAGGTCGCTGCGGCACTAGGGCTGGCCGAAGCGGGGCAAACACTGGCCACGCAGGTGCAGCGCCAGCTCGACGAGGCTGCAGCGATTGGCAAGGGCCTGGGCCATGCGCCACGACTGATCCACGTATCGGCGACCGGCGCTGGCGGCTCGCCCACCGTTGCGGGTGCCGACAGCGCCTCGGCGCAGCTGATCGCCCTGGCCGGCGGCATCAACATCGGCACCGAGGCCGGGGTGAAGAACTACTCGCAGCTGAGCAACGAGGGCGTTGTCGCGGCGGCACCGGAAGTGATCCTGGTGACCGAGCACGACCTGCAGCTGTTCGGCGGTGCCGATGGCCTGTGGAAGGCGTACCCGACGCTGAAGCAGACCCCGGCCGGGCAGGCCAACCGGGTCTGGGTGATGCCGGATGTGCAGCTGAAGTACACCAGCGTGGGTTCTGGTGCGGGCGCGCTGGCGCTGGCCAAGGCCCTGGCAGCGTTGCCGAAGGCATGAGTCCAGCGGATCAGCGCCGCCGTCGCGGGCGGGTGATGTTGATGGTGGCGTTGCTGGCACTGCTGGGGGCGGTGCTGGCGTCGTTCGCCGTGGGCCCGCTGCGGTTGCCACCGCTGGAGGTGATGCAGGCGCTGGCGGTGAAGCTGGGCCTGCTTGATCCGCAGGCGGTCAGCAGCCGCGATCTGGCGGTGGTCTGGCAGCTGCGTATTCCGCGTGCCCTGTTGGGCGCGATGGTCGGTGCGTCGTTGGCGATGGCCGGTGCCAGCCTGCAGGGCCTGTTCGGCAATCCGTTGGCCGACCCCGGCATCGTCGGTGTCAGCCAGGGTGCTGCGCTGGGTGCAGTGGCTGCCATTGTTCTCGGCGCTGCCGGTGCCGCCGGTTGGCTGGTGCCGGTTGCCGCCTTTGTCGGTGGCGCCCTGGCCATCGGCCTGACCTATGCGCTGGCGCGGCCGGGCAAGGGCAGTGGCAATGCGACGCTGCTGCTGGTCGGTATCGCGATGGCGGCGTTCTGTTCGGCGCTGATCGGTTTTCTCACCTATATCGCAAGCGAAAGCGAACTGCAGTCGCTGGTGTTCTGGCAGATGGGCTCGCTGGCACGTGCCAACTGGGCCGATGTGGTGGCGGTGGTGCCGCTGTTTGCGATTGGCGTGTTCGCGTTGCAACGATTGGCAACGCCGTTGGACATGCTGGCGCTGGGCGAGCGCCAGGCCCAGCATCTGGGGCTGGATGTGACCCGCACGCGGCGCCGACTGGTAGCGTTCAGCGCGCTGCTGGTGGGGGCGGCGGTGGCGTTTGCGGGCTCGATCAGCTTCGTCGGCCTGGTGGTGCCGCACGTGGCGCGCCTGCTGGTGGGTCCCGGCCATCGCTGGTTGCTGCCGTTGTCCGGCCTGCTGGGTGCAGTGCTGATCGTAGTGGCGGATACCGCGGCGCGCACGCTGGATCCGCCCGCGGAGATTCCGCTGGGCCTGTTCTCGGCGGCGCTGGGTGCGCCGTTCTTCCTCTGGCTGGTGCTGCAGCAGCGCCGCAAGGCGGTGCCATGAGTGTGCTGTTGAAGCTGCACGAGGTGGTGGTGCGCCGCCAGCAACGTGAGATCCTGCAGGGCATTTCCTTGGCGTTCGAACCGGGTACGGTGACCGCGCTGGTGGGCCCGAACGGTGCGGGCAAGTCCACGCTGTTGGCGGTCGCGGCCGGCGACCTGCGCGCCGATGCGGGCGAGGTGAGCCTGTTGGGCAGGCCGCTGGCCAGCTACAAGGCAGGGCCGCTGGCGCGCGAGCGCGCGGTGATGCCGCAGGAGCACGGCGTGCGTTTTGCCTTCAGCGTCGAAGAGGTGGTGGCGATGGGGCGATTGCCGCATCCGCCGGATCCGCGTGTGGACGACGCGCAGGTGGAAGCTGCCATCGATGCCGCCGAACTGCAGGCGCTGCGCCTGCGCGAGGTGCAGCAGTTGTCCGGTGGTGAGTCCGCCCGGACCACGTTCGCGCGCGTGCTGGCACAGGACACGCCATTGCTGCTGCTGGATGAGCCTACTGCTGCGCTGGATCTGCGCCATCAGGAGCGCACGCTGCGCAGCGTGCGTGCCTGTGCCCAAGCCGGTGCGTGCGTGATCGTGGTACTGCATGACCTGAATCTGGCGGCCGGCTATGCCGACCGTATCGTGCTGCTGGAGCAGGGTGGCGTGGCGGCCGACGGAACGCCATTGCAGGTGTTGACCGAGGACAACCTGCAGCGCGTGTACCAGCAGGATGTAGTGGTGCTGGAGCATCCGCGTCGTGGGGTGCCGCTGGTGGTGGTGACCTGAGCGAACGTCCGCCAGGTTGCTCCGGGTATCATGGAGGCTTCGTTTTCTTCAATGGACTGATGCCATGTTCCGCACCGTTACCCGCAGCGTGCTGCTTGCCGCGATGATTGCTTCCGTTTGCGCAGCCCATGCAGCTTCGACCTCCCAGGTTTCGCTGACCAACGCGGCCGAGAATGCCTCGCTGATCGAAACCCGGCATTCCAGTGGCGACGGTGCCGCAGTGACGTCGATGAAGACGCAGTACTTTGCCAACGAGGAAATGTCGGTGAGCTGGGACGACCAGCAGGTGCTGGTGCTGTGCAGTGAAGCGGCGTACCTGAAGATTCCTGCCGCCAAACTCAAGGCCGGAGCATTGACCACCGAGCAGCGGCAGATGATCGTCTATCAGGCACTGATGTCCGGCCTGGGGGCCGTCGCGGGCGTTGTCGGGCCGGCAGGCGAGGTGGTAACCGTGGCGGATGACGGTAGCGAGACCCGCAGTGTTGGCGAGAACAGCTGGGCATACGGTATCGAGCGCTACGACGTGATCAGTCAGCGGCTCCCGGACGGCGCACTTCGGGTCCGGACCCGTAAGACGGAAACCGTGAATACCACGCCTCAGGCGGGTCCAGATGACATGTTCAGCACCGAGGACGACCAGGCGGCACGCCTGTCCGAGCTGGCGCCGGTGGGCAGCTGGACCGAAGTGGTGGTCCGCGGTGGCGCGCGCCAGCCGCATGTAGATCCGGCGATGTCGCTGAAGGGCTGGATCTCGATGGGCGATGACCAGGCTGCGACAGTGGCCGAGGCGCGCAAGCTGCACGGCTGCAAGTAAGGGCCGCCAGGGGTCAGATCCCTTTGCCAGGGGCAAAGGGATCTGACCCCGATCTTTGTCGGCCTCATCGTTCTATTTATGTCTGCAATATTCACTTGCGCGCCAGATTGGCAGGTCTAGAATGCGCCCCATGAACCGGATGCCGCTCCTGAAGTTTTTCACCCTGACCCGCGCAAGCGCGGAATGGGCGTGTCTGCCTGGAGCCCCACGGTGCCGCTGAAGCGGCTACCGCTGGATCATCCACAGAGCGCCCCTCGGGGCGCTCTTTTCGTTTCTGCAGTTTCATTTCCGCTAACCCGATGTACCGCAAGGAGAACGTGCCATGCACCAGATCGCCGAGACCGAACGCTAGCCGCGCACCCTGTCGCCAACCGGGGTGCGCGGCCCCCGAAGTTGGCTTTGCAGGAACCTTTCTCATGAACACCCAAGTCCTTTCCCGCCGTCGCAACCTTGGCATCATTGCCCACATCGATGCCGGCAAGACCACGCTGACCGAACGCCTGCTGTGGAAAAGCGGCGAAATCCATCGCGTCGGCGAAGTGCACGACGGCAATGCGACCACCGACTTCTCGGCGATCGAGCGCGAACGTGGCATCACCATTGGCGCGGCTGCCGTGCAGGCGCAGTGGGCACCGCGCGACCTGCCGGCGCATCGATTGACCCTGATCGATACCCCCGGCCACATCGATTTCGCCATCGAAGTCGAACGTTCACTGCGCGTGCTCGACGGTGCCGTGGCCGTCTTCTCGGCCGTGGACGGCGTGCAGCCGCAGTCCGAGACGGTGTGGCGCCAGGCGCGTCGCCATCGCGTGCCGCTGATCGCTTTCGTCAACAAGATGGACCGCATAGGCGCTTCGTTTGAGCGCGTGCTGGAGCAGCTGCAGGACAAGCTGCGCGCGCGGCCGTGGGCGCTGGGCGTGCCGTTGGGCAGCGAAAGCGGCTTCAATGGCTGGGTCGATCTGGTCGATGAGCGCGTGCTGCAGTGGCAGGAGGGCGGCGCAACCACGGTGACCCCGTGGGACGAAGCGGCGCGCGCCCAATGGCAGGCCCAGCGCGATGCGCTGGTCGAAGCTGTGGCCGATCATGACGAAGAACTGGCCGATGCCTGGCTGGAAGGTCGCGTGATTGGTGCCGATATGCTGCGCGCGGCGATCCGGCGGGCGACGCTGGCAGGTGCAGGCGTGCCTGTACTGGCCGGTGCTGCGTTCAAGGACAAGGGCATCGAGACGCTGCTGGATGCCGTGGTCGATTACCTGCCGTCGCCGCTGGATCGCCCTGCTGTCAGCGCCGAAAGCGATGAGGGCGAGGTGATGCTGCCGCCGGATCCGGACGGTCCACTGGCGGGCCTGCTGTTCAAGATCACCCACCAGCAGCACGGCGCGTTGAGCTTTGTGCGGCTGTACTCGGGCACCTTGAAGGTGGGCGACGCGGTGGCCAGTTCGCAGCATCCGCAGGGGCGGCGTGTCAGTCGCCTGGTGCGGGTGCAGGCCGACCAGACCCATGACATCGAGCAGGCCGTGGCCGGTGACATCGTCGCGGTACTGGGCTGGAAGGATGCGGTCAGTGGCGAGACGCTGAGCAGCCGTGCGCAGCCGCTGCGGCTGGAGAACATCCAGGCCCAGGCGCCGGTGCTGGCCTGGCGGTTGGAGCCGGCGCGTGCGGCGGACCTGATCCGGATGGCGCAGGGACTGGCCAGCCTGGCCCAGGAAGACCCCTCGTTCCGTGTGGAAACGGACCGGGAAACGGGTGAAACCCTGGTCTGGGGCATGGGCGAGCTGCACTTGGAAGTGATGGTCGAGCGCCTGCGCAGCGAATGGAAGGTCGACGTGGCCGTAGGTGCGCCACGCGTGGCCTACCAGGAGACGCCGATGCGCCCGATGACCGGTGTCGTCGGGCGGCTGGTCAAGCAGACCGGTGGCCAGGGCCAGTTCGCGCACGTGGTGCTGGATGTGACGCCGCGCGACGACGACCTTGTCGTGTTCAACGACCGCATCGTCGGTGGCGTGGTGCCGCGCAGCTTCATCGCGGCGGTGGAAAAGGGCGTGCGTGCTGCGCTGTCGGAAGGTCCGCAGGGACATCCGGTGGTCGGCATCGAGGTCAGTCTTGTCGATGGCCAGACCCATGCCAAGGACTCTTCGGAGATGGCATTCCATCGCGCAGGCGCCGAGGCGATCAAGGCGGCGCTGGCCGAGGGTGGCACGCAGCTGCTGGAGCCGGTGATGGCGGTGACGGTGCATTCGCCGTCGGCGTCGGTGGGTGATGTGGTCGGCGACCTCAACCGGCGCCATGGCCGCATCGCCCGCATCGAGGACCAGGACGGTCGTGCCGAGGTCAGTGGTTTCGCGCCACTGGCGCAGTTGGTGGGTTACACCACCTCGCTGCGTTCGCTCAGCCAGGGGCGGGCCAGCAGTGAGGCGCACCTGCACGGCTATGAGCCAGTACGCGCGGCATAGGCAAGGTGAGGGGAGCCCGTTCGCGGGCTCCCATTTTTTTGTTCGGGTTTCCGTATCCACGCATGGCGTGGATCTACCGGGTGACCGGGTCGCGAGCTCTGCAGTAGATCCACGCCATGCGTGGATGGATCCGCACCGACACGGCAACATTGGCGCTGCATCGCAACAAATCTGTAGAAAAAGCTGGATTAAAGTGATGCCTCACGATAAATTGCGCACCCCCCGTTGCTCGCCGCCGCCCGCACCCCTCTCATGCGTGATGACAAAGACCCCGGAACCTTGGAGCTGACCCTGCCGCGCAAGCGCGGTCGTCCGCCCAAGTTCGGGTACGCGATGAGCGATGCGCAGCGGGCGGCGCGCTATCGTGCGCGCAGGGCAGGGCAGGCCAATCATGCCGACGTGCGTTCCTGCAGCGACATGGTGCTGCTGGACAAGATCCGTGCGGCGGTCAGTGCCCGCGACACCGAGCTGGCCGGTTTCCTGGTCCACGTGCTCTGGCAGCGCTACCCCCTGCAGCTGAAATAGTTCGCCGATGGGGTGGCCGTTGTCATCGAGCTTGTTGATAATGCGGGATTCAGGTTGTTCCCGCTGGCGTGCCCGGGATGGCAGGCGCGCATGATCGAACGGTTCCCAACATGACCACCACCAGCGACACCACCACCGAAGCGGCGCCGAGCGGCGCCCCCCTGTTCTATACCCGCCCGGTGCCGCTGCAGGCCGATGTGCATGCCGATCTGCGCATCCTGCCGGGCAAGCTGGAGTTTGCCGCCGGCAACAATGCCATTCCGCTGGTGCTGGGCGAGTTCTCGCTGGCCCTGCACCACTTCCCGATCCTGTTTGCCGGCCCGAGCGCGGTTCCGATGGCTGCCGTGGGCGTGTCCGACCAGAACCTGTTCATCAAGGATGGCCTGTGGGAAGACGAGGCCTACATTCCCGCCTACCTGCGCCGCCACCCCTTCATCTTCATCGACACCGGTGCGGAGAATGATTTCCTGCTGGGCATCGACGAAGAGAGCCCGCGCGTGGTCAAGGGGGGCGAGGAAGGCCAGCCGCTGTTCGTTGACGGCAAGGCGACCGAGATGGTGCAGCAGGCCCTGGAATTCTGCGGCCAGTACACCCGCGAACACGAACAGACCCAGGCTTTCTCCAAGGCCCTGGTCGACAACGGCCTGCTGGTGGAGCGCAACGCCACCGTGCGTATCCCGGATGGCCGGGAGTTCAACCTCAACGGCTTCCTGGTCGTGGACGTCGAGAAGTTCGTGGCGCTGCCGGAAGCAACCGTGGTCGAGTGGCACCGCAGTGGCTGGCTGGCACTGATCCACCAGCACCTGATGTCGCTGGGTCGCTTCAATGACCTGACCCGTCGCCAGGTCGAGCGTCTGGCCGCGTGATCAAGGGGTTGGGCAGGGTTCCCGCGACGCGGGCGCCCTGTCCGGCCTGCAGTACGCACAGCAGGCGACGTGCGTCGGTCCAGTCTGGCGTGGCGTCCTGCGCCAGATCGACCAGCTCGGCCGCGACGGCGGCGTGCTCGCATTGACCCAGCATCTGTAGCGCGCCCTGCAATCGGTGCGCGTGATGACCGAGCGCCGATGCGTCCGCATGATCGACAATCCGCTCGATCCTGCTGAGTTCATCGCAGATGTCGGCGCTGTAGGCCGCGTCCATTTCAGTCACCTGCTCAAGTGCGTCCACGCTCTCCGGCGCCGGAATGCCCAGCGCAGCGAGCAGTTCGGCGGCGCGCAGCGGCTTGGCCAGCACCGCGTCGAAACCCGAGCGACGGCAACGTGCGTGGTGACCTCGCCCGGTGCGGGCGGACAAGGCGATCAGGCGGAGCGGATGCCCGTTACGGGCGCGCAGTTCGCGTGCCAATGCGTAGCCATCGATGCCACGCAGCCCGATGTCGATCAACGCGGCAGGGCGGGGGTGGCGTATCTGTTCGGCCAGCGCGCTGGCCGCATCTTCCAGGGCACATACCTCGGCGCCCCAGCGCCGCAACTGTTCAGCAATGACGTGGCGATTGAGTGCGTGGTCCTCCACCAGCAGCAGTTGCAGCCCGGTCAGTGGCGTGCCCTCCACGGGCATGTCCCGGACACTCTCGGCAGAGTCAGCTGTGCACACCGGCAGGCGCAGGATGAAGCGGCTGCCGCGACCGAGGACGCTGTGCACGGTCAGATCGCCTCCCATCGCACGCGCCAGCTCGCGTGCAATGGAAAGCCCGAGGCCACTACCGCCACGCTGATGCCCATCGTTGCCTTGACGGAAAGGCTGGAACAGTTCGGCTACCTGTGCTGGCGCGATCCCGATCCCGCTGTCGATCACCTCCATCAGCAGCTCCTGCGGCCGCGCTGCTGGAAGCAGCCGCAGGCGCAGCTCGATGCCGCCGATATCACTGAACTTCACCGCATTGGCCAGCAGATTGCTGGCAATCTGGCGTAGCGCATCAATGTCCACCAGAATGATCGGCAAAGGTTCGGCCGGGGCATCAAGATGCAGTTGCAGCCCTTTCCGTTGCGCCTGTGGCCGAATGGCCTCCAGTGCCTGCCGGCAAAGCTGGGTCGCATCACAGGCTTGTGCATGCGGCCTGAAAGCGCCGCTGGCGAGACGGGAAAAATCCAGTGCGCGATTCAACAGGCCGCGCAGGGATTGGCTGGCGCTGCTGGCAGCGGCGAGCAGATCGCGCTCGCCTTTCGGCAGTGCCGATTGTCCAAGCAGCTCGATCGAGGCCAGTACGGCCTGCGCAGAATTGCGCATCTCGTGACTGATCATCCCGATGGCCTGCGCGCTGCGGCGGTCGCCCCGTACCCGCAGGTGACGGGTCATGGGCCACAGCAGCAGGGCGACCAGCAGAGGGGTCAGCAACAGCCAGCCGCGCGGGGGCGAGGCCTGCATCCAGTCCAGTGCGTTTCCCGCCGCTGCTGGCAGGGTCTGGCCTGCCCACAGGTGGAGCAGGCTCGCATGTTCCTCCAGTGTGATCTCCCGCAATGCCTGTCCGATGCGTTCAAGCAGCTGCTGGTCTTCCTGGCGGACGAGCAGGTAGAGGTCGGTGGAGAAGTCGCTGTCGAATGGCTGCAGGCGCAGGCTGCCGTTGAAATGGCGTCGAACCAGCGGGCGCAGGGTGGATTCCAGGCCAATCGCCACGTCGGCCACGCCGGATTGCACTGCTGCCAATGCTGCGTACCGATCAGGCAGGGGCTGCAGCCTGATCTGAGGGTGATGCGCGCGCAGCCAGCCGGCGTAGGGTCCGCCTTCAACCACGGCTACGACCCGGCCGTCGAGCTCGCGTATCTCCCGTGGCAGCCATTCGCCGGCGCGCCCTGCCAGCAGAGTGGCGCCACCCCGGAAGCGGCTGGACGCGGCAAGGTCGGGGCAGGGTAGCTTCTGGTGTCTCGCACCGCCAAACACCATGACCAGGTCGGCCTCGTGATGGCACACAGCGAGGATTGATGCGGCGGTCGTCGGGTAGGGCTGTTCCAGGAAGCTGAGTTGGGCGTGACGCGCCACCAGGTTGGCGTAGCCATGGGCGAGCGTCGGCGGTGATGACGGATCGGCCATCGCCGCGGGCGCGGGGCGTAGGGACGGGGCGGTGGAGACCCGCACGCTGCTGCCCGGCAGCCAGCGTGGTGACCGGATATCTTCCGCCGACGCAGCGGGAAGGAGAAGCAGCACCAGCAACCCGAGGATCAGCAGGCACGGGCGCAATGGCGCATGGCGCCTCACGGAGACTCCAGCCGTTCACGCAGCGCATAGATCTCCACATCGCTGCGCAATCCCAGCTTGCGCAGCACCGCGACCTTCTGTGTGCTGACGGTCTTGATGCTGCGGTGCCGGCGCAGCGCGATCTCCGATACGGTCAGGCCTTCCAGCAGCAGCTCCAGTACCTCCCGCTCGTTGCGGCTGAGCTCGCCGCGATCACCGGCCAGCCTGACGTCCGGCGGAATCCGGATCAGGCCCTGGAAGACGCGCACGATGGCGTCGGACAATGCCGCAAGGGGTTCGGCCTTGCTGACGAACCCACCGAGTCCGGCATCGATCAGGCTGTTGAGATTCGTGGTGGGAGAGAGCGTGGCGAAGGCCAGCATTGGTGTGCGCGGGAATTCGCGACAGAGCAGCGTAACCAGCTCGATGCCGCCCAGGTCGCCACGGGCGAGCGTGAGATCGATGATGGCCACATCCACGGGCAAGCGGTGCAGGCTGTCGATCAGCGCACCGCTGCAACCATGGCTGGCGACGATGTCGAACCGGAGATCGCCTGACAGGTGCAGGGCGGTGCCGCGACGGACGACTTCATGATCGTCCAGGAGCGCCAGGCGAAGCCGGCGCGGTGCAGGAAATCCATTCATGCGCGGGAGGTGGTCAGCGCCCGTGGGCGTGGCCGCCATTCTGGCGCCGCTGTCGCGTCGAACATCGAATTTGTTGCGTTTTTACGACTATTCCTAAAGATCGATGTATGAGCTCCATCGATAAGAGCTGATCCATGGGCTGGACGTATCGTCAGGTTGAAAGCCGTGTGGACGCAGTGTCCTGGCGCGCTCTCGCTGGGTACAGGTGACCTGGGTTGCAGGGCTGCCGGCACCCTGCGAGGGGGGTATTAATGTGACGCGTCACTCCGAAGTGCCTGGTCACCCGCGAGCCGAGTGGTGGGCGGTTGGCGATCTATCGCACCGACTGAGGTACGCGCCTGAGCCTGCCGGTGTCGTAGCCCATGGCCGCGATGCGCTCCACGGCGTGCTGGTAGTCGCTGTCCGACACGTGCGGGGTACGCGCCATGTACCAGACATAGTCGCGCTTGCTGCGTGCGACGATGGTCTGGCCATAGTCGTCGTCCAGCCAGGCAATCACATACTCAGCCTGGATCGGCCAGACGAACTGCATGCCCCAGATCGCGCCATTGCCGTTCTTCTCCACCCGCCCAACCGGGTGCATCGACTTCTGCGGGGCGTCGAAACTGCCCTTGCGATAGGTGAAGGTCGTCTGGATGCGCCCGTCTGGCCGCAGCGCATAGCTCTCAACCGCGTCGAAGGCCTCGCGCTCCGGCCATGAGGGTATGTGGGCGATCACATACCAGTCGCCCATGAAGCGCGGCACGTCCACCGAGGGCGGGCGGGGCAGGGGACGGGTATCGCTGGAACTGCAGCCGGAACCGAACAGGCTCAAGGCCAGCAGGGGAAGCAGGGAGCGCATGCGCATGTCACACCTCAACGGGGACGGAACAGATAGTGGGCAACCAGCCACTGCTGGCCATCGTCGTAGCCGAACAGCTCGGCGCAGGCCATCCAGAACATGCGCCAGCGCTGCCACCAGATCTTCGCCGCCGCCTGGCCGTAGGTTGCGACCAGAACCGGCATCACCGCCTCGCGGGCCGCATCCTGGTTGGCCAGCCAATGGTCGGCGGTGCGCTGGTAGTGGGTGCCGTCCAGCAGCCAGCGCTGATCGAGTCGCAGGTCGCGCTGGAAATGCAGCAGGGTGTCAGCGGCCGGCATCAGGCCGCCGGTGAAGAAGTGGCGCCCCATCCAGTTGTCGCCACCCTCGGTCTCGAACGGGTACATCAACGTGCGATGGGCGAAGATGTGCACGAACAGCGCACCGTCGGGCTTCAGCCACTGCGCGATGTGCGCCAGCAGTCGCTGGTAGTTGCGCACATGCTCGAACATTTCCACCGAGACACAGCGATCGAAGCGTGCCGTGGGCAGCTCAAGCTGGTTGACGTCGCGGGTCAGTACCTCGACGTTGTGCAGGCCCCTGGCCTGGCATTGCGCCATGATGTGCTGGCGCTGGCTGTGCGAGTTGGACACCGCAGTGATGTTGGCCTGCCGATAGCGTTCGGCCATCCACAGGGTCAGCGAACCCCAGCCACAGCCCAGTTCGAGAATCTGCTGGCCGTCGGCAAGTCCGGCACGCTGGCCATAGAGTTCCAGCATCGCCTCCTCGGCCTGGTCCAGCGTTTCGCGCCCGGTGGGGTAGTAGCAGCTGCTGTACTTCAGCCGCTTGCCCAGGCAGGCCTGGAAGAATGCCGCGGGAACTTCGTAGTGCTGGCGGTTGGCCGCGTCGGTATGCAATGCGAGCGGACTGTCGGTCAGTTCTGCGATGCGACGGCTGAAGCGCGCGGACTGTGCCTCGATACCTCCCGCCGATTCCTCATGCAGGCGTTGCGCGCACAGGCGCCGGATGCCGGCACGCAGCGCCGCATCGGGAACCAGCCCGCGTTCGGCCCAGGCGATCAGCCCGGTTTCCGCATCTTCGGCCGGATTCAGTGACGGGATCGCGCTCATGCGGAATGCTCCTTGGAAGAACGGGGGAACCAGGGAAAGAACATAGGCGTGCTGCGCTGGTAGGCACGGTAGTCGTCGCCGCGGCTGCGCAACGCCTGCTTCTCGGTGAAGGGGATACCGCTGAGATAGCGCAGGAACAGATACATCAGCAGCGGCCCGGCCCACGCCAGCCACCACAGGGGGGAGCCGACGGCAAGCAGCACATAGGTGAACCAGTGCAGCCACTCGAAGAAGTAGTTGGGGTGGCGTGAATAACGCCAGAGCCCTTCGCGGCAAGTGCGGCCCTTGTTCGCCGGGTCGGCGCGGAAACGCGCGAGTTGGCGGTCGGCCAGGCTCTCGCCGCCGACGCTCAGCAGCCAGGCCAGTGCTGCGGCGACTGTCCACGGTGTCAGGCCAGCATGGGGATTGGCTGCCACCGCAACGAAGGGCAGGGCGAACAGCACGACCAGCAGCGCCTGCGCCATGAAGAAGCCAAAGATCTTGCCCTGGTGGCTCTGCCAGTGTTCGCGCAGATAGCGGTAGCGCCCGTCTTCGGGTTCGCTACGGACCCGGCGCCACAGGTGCAGCGCCAACCGGCTGCCCCACAGGCCGCCGAGCAGGCCCAACGCAATCCGGGGCAACATCGCGCCATCGCCGAGCAGCGCCAGCAGCAGGGCAGAGGCACCCACGCCCTTGGCCCAGAGCACGTCCACGACGCCGATGTTCTGGTGGCGGCGTTGCCAGGCCCAGCCCCAGCTCATCACCAGCACGGCATACAGCAGTACCCACAGCAGATTGATCATGGCGATGCTCCGGCCAGGGAGGGCGGGGTGGTGCGAGAGCCGCGACGAGCGGTGACGCACAGCAGCGAAAGCGCGATGCACCAGCCCGCGCCCAGCACCAGCAGGCCCTGCCACGTGGGTGCGGCGAAGCGGACCGCATCGAAACCGCGCGCTGCGGAGAGGTAGGCCAGCGGTGCCAACAGCAGGCCGAACAGGGCCGGCAAGGCAGGGTGGCGCAGCAGGAAGCGCATCGAGGTGGTCATCGTCATCGCGAACGCGGCCCACAGCGCCATGATCCAGGGAGGCGGCACCCAGCCCAGCGGGGCGGCGGCATAGCGCACGGTGCCGCTGGCGGCAGCACTGGCGTCGACCAGCCATGCGCAGGCCAGTGCCAACACCATCAACCGAAGATCCAGCCGTGGTTGCGGCGACGTCAGCAGCTGGCTGCCGATGTAGAGAGAGGCTGCCAGCAACGCCGGCCACTGCCAGCCGCGCCCGGCGCCGGCCACGGCGCACACCCAGACCAGCTGGTTGCCAAGCAGATTGGGCCAGAATCTGCGCATCTCAGCTGCCTTGGCCCGATGAGGCGCCCGGGCGATGCCCCGGGCGCGCCATCAGCAGATGGGAGACCCCGATCGAGCGCTCCAGGAAGCCGCCCTCGCAGTAGGCCAGGTAGAACTCCCACAGGCGGCAGAAGCGCGTATCGAAGCCTTGCGCCTGCACGTCGGGCAACCGGTCGAGGAAGCGCTGGCGCCAGGCGCGCAGGGTCAGCGCGTAGGAGTGGCCGAAGTCCTGCTGGGCGATCAGCTGCAGGTCGCTGGACCGCGTTTTGGCGGCCATGATCGCGTTGATCGACGGAATGAAGCTGCCGGGGAACACATAGCGTTTGATGTAGTCGACGCTGCGCCGGGCCTGCTCGTAGCGATGGTCCTCGATGGTGATGGCCTGCAGCAGGGCAACGCCATCAGGCTTGAGCAGGCGCTGCAGCGTGCCCATGTAGGTGTCCAGGTATTCCGCGCCGATGGCTTCGATCATCTCGATCGACACCAGCTTGTCGAACTGGCCCTGCAGGTCGCGGTAGTCCTGCATCAGCAGGGTGACCTGGTCCTGCTGGCCCGCTGCCTGCACGCGCTGGGCAGCCAGCGCGTGCTGCTCGGCGGAGATGGTGGTCGTGGTGACGTGGCAGCCGTAGTGCTGCGCGGCGTGCAGCGCAAAACCACCCCAGCCGGTGCCGATCTCCACCACGCGATCGCCCGGCTTGAGCTGGAGCTGCTGGCAGATGCGGTCCAGCTTGCGCCGGGAGGCGGATTCCAGCGACTCGTCTTCTGTGTCGAACAGGGCGGAGGAATACATCAGGTCCGGCGACAGGAACAGGGCAAAGAAGTCGTTGCCGAGGTCGTAGTGCGCGGCAATGTTGCGGCGGCTGCCTTCACGGCTGTTGCGGCGCAGGCGGTTCCAGCCGCGCAGCAGCCAGCCACCCACGCGGGCCGGGCCGCGCTCCATGCCGTCGAGCAGGTCGCGATTGCGCACCAGCAGCCGGATCAGCGCCACCAGGTCATCGCAGTGCCATTCGCCCTGGATGTAGCTTTCACCTGCGCCCACGCTACCTTGCGCTGCAACCTTGCGGTAGAACGCCGGGTCATCGATGGTGACGGTCACCTGCAGTTCGCCATGGGCTTCGCCCAGCCAGACTTCGCCGAGTGCATCACGCACGCACAGGCGGCCGTCGCGCATGGGGGCAAGCTGTTCCAGCAGGCGGCGGCGCAGGAAGGCATCCAAGGCGCCGGGACGCGGCAGGGCGACCAGGGGAGTCATCGAGTTCATCGCGGTTTCTCGGCAAGGGCAGGGTGGTCATGCACGGGGTTGCGCTTCAGCCACAGCCGCAGCGCGTGCCAGTGGATGGCGGCCATCACCTGCAGGGTCATCAAGGGATAGCAGGCCAGGACCCGGGCCAGCCCGCGGCCATCCAGCGCGTGCCGCTGCATTGTCTGGGTGGCATCAAACTGGCGAACGCCTTGGCGCCAGACCTGCATGTGCACGCGCAGATCATCATCCGGGCAGTTGAACCGCCAGTCGTAGTGGCAATCCATCGGCATGAACGGTGAGACATGGAAGCGCTTGTCGAACCGCCAGCGCAGCGAGGCGCCTTCGTGGGTGGCCGTGGCGACTGGCAGCACATAGGCGTGCCGTTCCTTCCAGGGCGTATTGGTGATCTCGGCGACGATGCAGTCCAGGGTGCTGCCATCGGACTGGTAGCAGTAGTAGAAGCTGACCGGGTTGAATACGTGCCCGGCGAAGCGAAGATGGGTGAGCAGGCGTACCGGGCCGGTAGGCCGATAGCCCAGGGTGGACGCGGCACGGTCGCGCACCGCATCGGCCAGTGGTTGTGCGGGATTGCCGAAGTAGTCGCTGCGGCGGAACTCGGCCAGGTTGCGGCGATTGACCGACCACAGCCAGCGCCCAGCGAACACGGTCTCCAGCTCGTCCAGATCGAGCAGCAGCTGCGCGATCGGATAGCGGAATGCGTGGGGCTGCGGATGATGCCGTCGGTGCATCACCTGCCCGAAGTAGAGTGCGCTGGCACTCACGCTGCCACCTCGCCGGGTACAACGCTGTCACGGTGCGCGGTGCACTCGCGCATCGCGTCCACCACGCGGCGGGCGCTGCGGATGCCGTCTTCGTGGAAGCCCCAGCCCCAGTATGCGCCCGCGAACCAGGTGTGGCGGCGGCCCTGCAGCTCTGCCCAGCGCTGCTGGGCACGGATAGCGGCATGATCGTGCACCGGGTGGGCATAGTGCAGCCTGCGCAGCACCTTGGCCGGGTCGATCGCCTCGCTGCGGTTGAGGGTCACGACCAGCGGGGTGTCACCGGGCAGGCCCTGCAGGAGGTTCATGCAATAGCTGACCGTACAGGGCGCGCCTGGATCCCTGGGAACGTGTGCATTCCATGCAGCCCATGCCTTGCGGTTGCGCGGCAGCAACGATGCATCGGTATGCAGTACTGCTTCGTTGGGCTGGTAGCGGATGGCGCCGAGCACTTCGCGTTCGGCCGGATCGGCGTCACGCAGCAGGGCAAGCGCCTGGTCGCTGTGGCATGCCAGGATGACCTCGTCGAAACCCTCCACGCCCGCCGCGCTGTGCACGCGCGCGCCCCACGGCATGCGTTCGACAGAGTGAACCGGGCATTCCAGCCGCTCGCGCACCCGCCAGCGGGCGCGAAGGGCATCGACATAGCGTGCCGAGCCACCGCTGACTACCCGCCAGGGTGCGCGCCCGGTCATCTGCAGCATCTGGTGGTTGGCCATGAACTGGGCCAGGTAGCGGGCCGGGAACTGCATGACCGTGGCGGTCGGTGACGACCACAGTGCCGAAGCCATCGGCAGCAGGTGCTCGTCGATGAAAGCGGTGCCGTAGCGCTGGCTGCGCAGGTACTGGCCCAGTGTCGGGCCTTCGTCTTCCGCCAGCAGCAGCGGCGCATCCCGGTAGAACCGGCGCAGGTCGGCCAGCATTCCCCAGAAACGTGGCGAAACCAGATTGCGACGTTGGCAGAACAGGCCATCCAGCGAAGTGGCGTTGTACTCGACGCCACTTCGCTCGCTGTGCATGGAGAAGCTCATGGTGGTCGGCTGCGAGGCCACACCCAGTTCTTCGAACAGTGCCGTCAGCAGCGGGTAGTGCAGGGGATTGAACACGATGAAACCGGTATCCACCGCCATGCGCGTGCCGTCCACCTGCACGTCATGGGTGTGGGTATGTCCGCCCAGGTAATCGTTGGCCTCGAACAGCGTCACTTCGTGTTCGCCGTCCAGCCACCAGGCACTGGCCAGGCCGGCAATGCCGGAGCCGATGATCGCGATGCGCATGTCAGTACCTCGCCTTGGCCAGTACCCACTCGGGGATGGGCTTGAGCCCCTTCACCAGGCCCATGGCCGCCATTGCGCGCAGCCCGTACCAGGTCAGGTCGATCTCCCACCAGCGGAACCCCTGGCGGACGGTGCCAGGGAAGAAATGGTGGTTGTTGTGCCAGCCCTCGCCGAAGGTAAGCAGCGCCAGCCAGAGGTTGTTGCGGCTGTCGTCGCGGGTCTCGAAGCGCCGCCGGCCAAAACGATGGGCCAGCGAGTTGATGGTGACGGTGGCGTGGAACAGCACCACGGTGGAGATGAAGAAGCCCCACACCAGCAACTGCGGACCAGAGGTGTGCAGCCCGGGCGCCCAGCGCTCCAGGCCGGCGCCGAGTGCGTACAGCGCAGCGGCCAGCAGTACCGGCACCGCCGTATCGAAGCGGTCCAGCCAGCGCAGTTCCGGGAAGCGCGCCAGGTCAGGCACGCGCGATAGATCCGTGGCGAATGCCTCGCGGGTGAGGAACCAGCCCATGTGGCTGCGCCAGAAGCCGCCTTCGCGCGGCGAGTGCGGGTCCAGTGGCTGGTCGGCATGCCGATGGTGATGGCGATGGTGGGCCGCCCACCACAGTGGCCCGCGTTGCACGCTGGACGCGCCGATCACTGCGAACACGAACTGCACCGTTCGCGATGCCTGGAACGTCCGGTGCGAGAAGTAGCGGTGGTAAAAGGCGGTGATCGCAAACATGCGCACTGCGTAGAGGGCTGCGGCGACGATCACTGCGGTCCACGAGATACCTACCCAGATCACCGCGATGCAGGCCAGGTGCATCAACGCGAACGGTACGGCGCGCAGCCAGTCGATGCGTCCGGGCTCGCCAGCGGCGTGGTCCGCAGCGCTGCCGGTGTCGACCCAGCGCTTCAGGGTGCGCAGCAGGCGCCAGCGTCGGCGGGGAAGGGGCGCTACAGAGGCCATGGCGGATCTCGGCGGGTGTCGTGTCTTCCTCTACGCAGCAGTGCGCGCAATGGATGCGGCCGGCTGTGGAGAATTTCGGCTTCACTTGGGCATCACGCTGCAGCGCCCAACCAGGGGTTGCGTCCAGGCCTGTTGCCATTCGTTGGCGGACCGCTCGGCAACCGGCGAGCTGAAGCGCACCGTGACCTGTGGGTAGGTGCCGCGGGTATCGCGCAGGTTGCTGGTTCCGCGGAATTCCAGCAGGCGGCGGTCGGTGCTGGCATAGACCAGCGACAGGCGCGGCGCGATGCCGCCGTACCAGGTGTCCAGACTGACCTCGACGGCCTGGGCGTCGATGCCCTGCCAGCGAACTGGGCCGGTGTGCCGCACCTGCACCGGGAAGAAGCGCTGCCGCCCCGGCACCAGGAAGGGCAGGCTGATGCGTTCACCTCGCAGCAGCGCTGGCCAATGCTGGCGCACCGCGGCGTCGAAGCCCGTGTCGATCACCGCATCCGGTGCCAGCTCAAGCCGACGCTGACGCAGTTCGCTGGCGGCATCTTCTTTCCAGGCGATGGACACCGACTCGCCACTGGCGTCGACGTCAGCGGTTTGCCCACTACGGCTGTCCTGCAGCGAATAGCCCCGGGCCTGCGGGCGGGCGCTGGCCGGCAGATGCTTGCGGGCGAAGGGGCGGCCATCCGGGCACTGATAGAGCACCCAGCGCTCGGCACCCTCCGATGGGCCGCGCCGCCAGTGCACTTCACGATAGAGCAGATCGCCCTGCGCCGAGGTGGCCACGCCCTCGTTGCGCAGCCAGGGCGCCGCCAGCGCGGCATGGGGCAGGCACAGCAGCAGCCAGGCAGTGCGCATGGTGTTCATCCGGTAGGGAGGCTCAGGTCATACGGCGGGCGCGGCTGCTTGGATGCACAGTGCCTGCTGCATCCAATGGCCGCCCCTGCGCGTAGAGAGGACAGACCTTCACCTGCCCGCCGCTCACGCAGATGTACCCTGACGCTGCCAGCACCCTCCTCAACTTCGATACCGCACGCACCGTGTCCAGTTCCCAGCAGCCCAGCAGCGAGCCGACGAACTGGGCCGATGACATGGACAGTGTGGCGCGGCTGCGCGACCGCGACTGTTTCATGCGGATCTATGACTACTTCATGCCGCGGCTGTGCGTGTATCTGCGTGGCCTGGGGGCACCCGACGCCGTGGCCGAGGAAATGGCGCAGGAGTGCCTGCTGCGCCTGTGGTTGCGGGCGGCCGAGTATGATGCGGCCCAAGGCGCGCTGAGTACCTGGCTGTACCGGATCGCGCGAAACCTGCATATCGACCGCATCCGTCGCGAGCGCAGCTGGATGCAGGTGCAGGCAGCGGTGGAAGACGCCGCTGCCGTGGAGATGATCGAGCGCAGCAGCGCCGAGCAGTTCGCCGACCAGGCGCGCCTTCGCCAGCGCATCAACGAGCTGCCTGCCGTGCAGGCGAGGCTGGTGCGGATGTCCTATTTCGAGGCGAAGAGCCACAGCGAGATTGCCCAGGCGCTGGGCATGCCGCTGGGAACGGTAAAGTCACACCTGCGACGTGCGTTCCTGCAACTGCAGGCCAAAGTGGGAGGTGCGCTGTGAATCCGCACCACCACCTGCACGAATCCACGCTGATGAGCTATGCCGCCGGCGCGCTGCCGGCGCCGTTGAGCATCGTGGCCGGTGCCCACCTTGAGCAGTGCCCCCACTGCCGCCAGCGCCTGCGCGATGCCGAGGCGATCGGCTCGGTGCTGCTGGAGCAGACCCAACCGCCCGCAGCCGATGCGCGTCGCGAGCAGTTGCGCGAGGCCATGCTGATGCAGTTGGCCTCGGAAGTGCCGAGCGCCATCGCCGGAACCAGGCGCCCTGTGCCGAGGGAGCGGCCCGAGGCCGATCCGGATCATCTGCCTGCCGCGCTGCATCCTCACTTCGGCGCTTCGCTCAGTGCCCTGCGCTGGCGCTGGATGGCGCCCGGCGTGCACTGCATCAGGGCGGAGCAGATGCCCTCGCTGATCATGCTGAAGATTGCCCCGGGCAAGTGCCTGCCGATGCACAGCCATGGCCGCAGCGAACTGACCCAGATCCTGCGGGGCTCGTACAACGACGCGCTGGGGCTGTTCGCGCCGGGCGACGTGGCGGACCTGGATGAGGAGGTAGAGCATCAACCGGTAACTGCTCCGGGTGTTCCCTGCATCTGCGTTTCAGCGCTGGACGCGCCGTTGGTGTTCAGTGGTTGGCTGGCGCGGAAGATCCAGCGTTTCGTGAAACTCTAGCGTGGGTGCGACCATGGCCGGGAAAGGTGCGTTGAGGATTCTGTTGACCGGTGCCTCGGGCCTGGTCGGGCAGGGCGTGGCGTTGGCCTGCCAGCGCTCGCCGCAGGTCGGCCATCTGGCCGCGCTGGTGCGGCGCCCGGGCAGCCTCAGCGGAGCGGGTAGGGAGCTGGTTGTTCCTGACTTCCTGCATATCCAGGGGCGCTCGGATGAACTGGCCGGGTTCGACGCATGCTTCTACTGTGCCGGTGCGCCACCGGTCGGCACGGCTGAGGCCGAGTATCGACGCGTGACCCGGGACATCACGCTGGCGGTGGCCCGCACCTGGGCAACTGCGAATCCCGAGGGATGTTTCCTGTATGTATCCGGTGCCGGCGCGGATCCACAGAGCAGATTGATGCCGTTGAGGATCAAGGGCGAGACCGAGGTGGCATTGCAGGCCCTGCCGATGCGCTCGGTGATGCTGCGCCCGGGGGGCGTCCGGCCGGTGCCGGGAACCGGCACGCGTCACGGCTTGCTCAAGCCCCTGTACTGGGGTGGCGCGCCGTTGATGAAGATGGCCGGCGCCGTTGCGCCGTCATTGATGACCAGCAATCTGGCGCTGGGCCAGGCGATGATCGCACTGGCCGGGCGGGAGCATCCGCCGGGCACGGTGGAATGCGCGGACATCAACCGGATCGCTGCCGGCGCGCGCGATCCGGCGTCCTGATCTCAGTGTGGCACCGTCTCCAGCGCGGTGCGCACCGCAGTCGCCAGGTCACTGCGGGTAAACGGCTTCGGCAGCAGTGCAACGGCCCGTCCCTGACTGCCCACCTGGTCGTGATCGCGCGGATAGCCCGACGTGAACAGGACGGCGACTTCCGGCCAGCGTTCACGGACTTCACGCACCAGCTCCCAGCCCGACATGCCGGGCATCACCACGTCAGAGAACAGCAGGTCCACTTTGGTATCAGGGCGTTCCAGCAGCCGCAGTGCGGAGGGGCCGTCGTGGGCTTCCAACACCCGGTAGCCCAGCAGCCGCAGTGCATCCACCGTGTGGGCGCGGACATCGTCATTGTCCTCGGTCACCAGGATGGTTTCCTCGCGCGGCGAGTAGCCCGCCAGGCCGGTCTGCGGGGTGCGCGCTTCGGAGGGCAGGGCCAGCGGTGAGCGCGGGAACATCATGGTGATACTGGTGCCGCCGCCTTCCACCGAATCGATCAGTACGTGGCCGCCTGACTGCTTGACGAACCCGTGCACCATCGACAGGCCCAGGCCGGTGCCACGGCCAACCTGCTTGGTAGTGAAAAAGGGTTCGAAGACCCGGGCAAGCGTCGCTGCATCCATGCCGTGGCCGTTGTCACGCACCCGCAGCATCACGTACTCGCCCGGCGTCGCATCCGGGAACAGCGCAGCGTAGTCGTGGTCGAGGTGGCTGTTGTCGACCTCGATCACCAGCCGGCCGCCGTGCGGCATCGCATCGCGGGCATTCACCGCCAGGTTCAGTACGGAGGCCTCCAGCTGGCTGACGTCGATCTCGACACACCAGATGTCCTCGGCGCTGCGGATCTCCAACTGCACCAGCTCACCCAGCGCACGCTGCAGCATGTCGTGCATGTCCAGCAGGCGCTCGTTGAGGTTGGCGGCCTGGCTGCGCAGCGGCTGGCGGCGGGCAAACGCCAGCAGGCGCTGGGTCAGGCTGGCGGCACGGCCCACCCCCTTCAGCGCATTGTCCAGCGCACGGCCCACCAGCGCACCGGCCTCGCCAGCCCTTTCACTGAGCAGCATGGCGTGCTCGACATTGCCGGAAATGACGGTCAGGATGTTGTTGAAATCATGTGCGATGCCGCCGGTGAGCTGGCCGACCGCCTCGATTTTCTGTGACTGGCGCAGCGCATGCTCAGCCTGCACGCGCGCGGTGGTTTCCACGGCCTCGGAGACCACAGCGGTGACCACGCCCTCCGTATCGAGTAGTGGACGGAACGAGAAATCGAAGCTGCGCCGCCCGGTCGGGAGTTCCAGTTCCAGCGCATGCAGTGAACTGCGGCCCTGTACGGCTGCGGCCACGGCCCGATCGATCAGCGCGCTGATGCCCTCGGTGGTGCCGAACCAGACCGATTCGGCGAAGCGTTGCCCAACGACGTCCTTCTTGTCTCCCAGCACCGCGGCCAGTGACGCGTCATTGGCATCGACCACGCGTCCGGACAGATCCAGCAGCACCTGGTGCTGGAAACTGGATTCGAAGATCGCCTGCAGGCGCCGCTTGCTGGCGCGCAACTCGGCCGTGCGTGCCTGTACCTGCTGCTCAAGCAGCTGGTTGTCTTCGCGCAGGGCCAGCTCGGCCTGCTTCAGCAGCGAAACGTCGCTGCCCAGGCAGATATACCCGGCCACGCTGCCATCGGCGGCATGCTCAGGCACGCAGTCCATCTGCACGAATCGTGATTCGCCACTGCGATGGATCAGTTCGACCTGGAAGCGGGTTCGCTCCCCCTGCAGTACGCGTTCCAGGCTGGGCAGGGCGTGCTCGAAGGCGGAAATGCCGCTGACATCCCGAGCCGGCCGACCCAGCAGTTCTGCAAGGCTGAATCCATGCCAGTCCAGGAACGCCTTGTTGGCAAACCGGTAGCGATGGTCCTTGTCCAACTGGGCGATCAGCGCCGGGACGGCATCGGTGACCTGCTGCAGCTGGGCCTGGCTTTCGTTCAGCGCGGCCTGCGCATTGGCCAGCTGGGTGCGCTCTTGCGCCTCCTGGCGAGCGCGGCGGATGGCGTCGGGCAAGCGTTGCAGGCGTTGCTTCACCACGTAGTCGCGGGCGCCGCGCGTGAGTGCCTGTACCGCCAGTTCCTCGGTCAGGGTGCCGGAAACAAAGATGAAAGGCGTCTGCGGCACGCGCTCGCGCGCCAGGGCAAGTGCTGCGTCACCATCGAAGCCTGGCAGGACATGATCGGCGAGGATCACGTCGAACGGGCGGTTTTCGATGGCCTCGATGAACGCGTTTCGGGTCCACAGGCGCTCAGCCTCGAAATCGAGGCCGGCACGCTGCAGCTGGGCGCTGATCAGCTCCGCATCAAGCGCGCTGTCCTCCAGCATGAGGATGCGCAGGCGCTCGCTGCGGCGCGATCCATCACGCATTGCGCTGTCCTGAACCGTTGGGCCGATGGGGTGGTGGCTGGTTGGTGATGCCCCAGAACATGCCCAGGCCCTGGATGGCGTCGAAGAACTCCTTGAAGTCGACCGGCTTGACCACGAATGCGTTGACGCCCAGTTCGTAACTGCGAACCAGATCCTGCTCTTCGCGCGAGGAGGTCAGCATCACCACCGGCGTGCTGCTCAGATTCGCATCGCCGCGCACCTGTTCCAGTACTTCAAGGCCATTGACCTTGGGCAGCTTGAGGTCCAGCAGCACCACCACCGGGCCGCCGTGCATGGCGCCGGCAAACTTGCCTTCGCAGCGCAGGTAGTCCAGCGCTTCGGCGCCGTCGCGTACATGGATGACATCGTTGAGCAGCTGGCAGCGCGCAAGCGCGGCCATCGTCAGCTCTGCATCCTTGGGGCTGTCCTCCACCAGGAGAATCGGCCGCAGGTCCCTCATGGGTGTTCTCCTGTGGAGCGGGGTAGGGTGAAGTGAATGGTGGCGCCCTTGCCGGGCTCGCCCTCGGCCCAGGTACGGCCGCCATGGCGGCCGATGATGCGGCGCACGTTGGCCAGGCCGATGCCGGTGCCTTCGAACTCTTCGACGTGATGCAGGCGCTGGAACACGCCGAACAGCTTGTCGACGTAACGCATGTCGAAGCCGCAGCCGTTGTCGCGCACGAAGAAGTGATCTTCGTCGTCGCTGCGGTCGTGCCCGATCTCGATCATCGCGTGCTCGCGCTCGCGGGTGAACTTGATCGCGTTGCCCAGCAGGTTCTGCCAGACCAGGCGAAGCATCGTCGGGTCGGCTTCCACCTCCGGCAGCGGCGCGAGCGTCCACTGCACGTCGCGGCCGGCGTAATCCAGTGCCAGACTCCGGCGCACGTCCTCGGCCAGCGCAGCCATGTCCAGCCGCACCCGCCCCAGCGTGGAGCGTCCCATCTGCGAGAAGCTGAGCAGGTCATCCACCAGTGTGCCGGCGGACTTTGCCGAATCGACGATCGTATCCAGGAAGCGGCGCTCGGTCTCGTTGAGGCGGTCGCCCGCCGAGCTGCCAAGCAGCTCCGAATAGCCCACGATGTGGCGGAAGGGGGCGCGCAGGTCGTGGCTGACCGAATAGGAAAAGGCTTCCAGTTCCTTGTTGCTGCGCAGGAGCTGCTCGTTCAGTTCCGCCATCTCCTCGGCCTTGCGCAGCACGATATCGACGATGGCCGTGCGCATCTCGTGCGCCGCATCGCAGTCGGCGTCGGTCCACGGCAGGCTGCGCTGCCGCACGGTCTCTTTCCAGGCGTCGAAGGAGCTCCGCGGGGAGAGTGCGACGCCGGGCGCTGCGGTCTTGCGGGGGTCTCCCCCCCAGCGCACGGTTCGCACCACCTCCGGCCGGAACCACATCAGGTAGCTGTCATGCAGCTGCGAAATGGACACCGCCAGCAGGCCGCTGGCTACACCGGCCAGGTGCGCGGCAGGCGACCAGTCGGCGGCAAGGTGGTCGGTGCAGTAGGTTTCCTGGCCGGCCTGCCGGGTAGCCAGCCAATCGGCCAGGGCCAGCACGTCGCTGGCGGGCGGGCACTCACCCACGCGCATGCAGTCGCCCTTGTGCACGATGGCAGCCCCGGCCGCGCCGGTCAGCGACAGCAGGCTGCCTTCGTCCTGGCGCAGGGCCGCCATGAATTCTTCGTCGCCGGCCATGCGGCCCAGCAGCTTGACCAGTATCGAGCGACGCGCGACGCGTTCTTCAATCGCGAACGCGCGCTCCTTCAGTGCAATCTGCAGCGACAGGATCTGGCCCATGAACTCGCAGGCGGTACGCACGTGGTAGGGCAGGCGGCGTGGCTGCACGGTGTGGCAGGACACCAGGCCCCATAACCGCCCCTCATGTACCAGTGACACCGACATCGACGCCCCGGTCCCCATGTTGCGCATGTATTGAAGATGCACGGGGGACACGCTGCGCAGCACGGCCAGGCTCAGGTCGGTCGGTGGCGCCTCGCGGTGGTCTTCGGCCCGCATCAGCGGGGTAGGGGTATAGTTGTTGTCCGCGATCAGGCGCACCCGGTTCCGGCGGTACAGTTCGCGGGCCTGTGCGGGAATGTCCGACTCGGGGAAGCGCAAGTCCAGGTAGGACGGCAACAGGCCATTGCCATCTTCGGCCACCACGATGCCATTCCAGCCGGGATCGAATTGATAGACGAGGGTGCGGTCAAAGCCGGTGAGCCGCCGCATGTGCGCGGCCGCAAGCCTGCACAGGTCTTCCACCGTCGCTGCCGATTCAATGCCGGTCATCAGCTCGCGGATGGCTGGATACAGTTCTTCCAGCGAGCCGGGCTGGCCGGGAACCGGCGCCTCCAGCTCGACCAGAAGATCCGTGGCGGAGCGGTGCACCAGCAGCTGATGGCGGCCGTGCCCATCCAGGTGCACGGCACCGACATGCGCGCTGCTGCCCACCGTCGCCTGTTGCAACACGCCCTGGAACGGTGCCAGCACGCCGCCCAGCACTTCACTGACGTGCTGCATCAACGGTTCGCCGAACTGTTTCAGCAGCCCGGGGTGGCTGATGGCGCGCTCGCGTACCTGCAGGGACTGCGGTTCAACGACCAGAAGCACACCGTAGGGCTGGATCGCGCCGGGTGTGTGGATCGGTTCGCGCGCGCAACGGGACAGGGCAGTGTCGTGCGCGGATTCGGCAGGAGGCGTCAAGGGCGGGACTCATGGTTCGTGGATGGCTGGAACGGCCCAGCACTGCATCCGGTGTGCATGGATGGTGAAGCAAAAGCGTGCCGCCGCATACCACCACGTGAACGTGAAGGGCCTTTCATTCAAACCTGAATTCTTCATCTACGCAGCGACGGATGAACTGGAAGGCGTCTGTCGCGCCCCTGCATGCCTGCGCGCGCTCCTGGCCACTTAAAACGAGGGCATCCAGTTCCTCCCGCTCGCGTCTCCAGTATTCGGCCACACCGAGGTTGGAAGGGCGCAGGTGGCGCGCTCCGTACCCGGCATGAAGCTGCAACGCAGCGGCCATCTTCAACAGCACGGCCGCCCCCAGCGTCGAGCCCTCCGCCACGTAGCGCCAGCCCAGAACGGTCGCTTTCGAGAACACATGCGGCTGCGGTTGCCAGGCATGGGGTGCCGGCATGGAAGCGCCGAGGTCGCGAAGATCCTCCTCGATCAGCGGCAAGCGGGTCGCGCCCGGATCCTGCATCCGGTACAGCGGCGCAACAGCGCTATGGAAGTGCCATTGCACGCGCAGGAAGCAGAGGTAACGCTGGCGCGACGCGAAGATGTGTTGCTGCAACAGGTGCTGGTCGAGGCGATCGTGGGCCGCTCGGGTGTGCGCTTTCAGGGCGGCGCTGAGGGCAATGGTGTGATCGGGTTGTGCTGGCAATGTGGATGTAGGCATCGGCGCGCACCCTAGCAGATTTCGATGCAGAGACCGGTGCAGGTTTCGCGGCCAGCACATCTGCGCTGCACGCCAGCTAGACAGCGGCTGCCCTACGGTGACTGCAATTCCAACAGATGCCACGCCCGTGAACCTGCAGACCGCACCCGCGCCCCAGTACCGTATGCTCCCTGACAGCTGCCAATTTGAATTGCTGGATGTGGATGCACTGCAGGATCCAGCCAGTGGCCGGCTGCTGCACCTGTACTCGCTGGTAGCGCGTTGCCTTTCCTGCGAGACGATCTTCAAGGCAGAAGAAGGGCAGGGCCTGGTCAGCCATACTGCAGCGCGGGTGGTGCGGTGCCCCACCGGTTGCGGGCAGCAGGCGTTCAAGCCGGCCCTGTTGCGGACCTGGCGCCCACAGGCCGTGGCCCAGGCATGAACGCTGGATCCGCGTGTCACAGCAGCCCTGGATTGGCCCGCCAGACGGCGAAGTTGAGCGCCGAGGCGAACAGGATCCAGGCGACGTAGGGAAGCAGCAGCACCGCCGCGGCCGGGCGGATACGCGCAAACGCGACGATCGTCGCGCACACCAACACGATCAATACAAGAATGTCGGCGAAGGCAAGCGCGCCCAGCTTCCAGCCGAAGAACAGCCAGCTCCACAGTGCGTTGACGGCCAACTGCACCAGATAGAGCAGCAGCGCGGGTCGTGCCCCGCGCCAGCCACGTTCGCGCCAGACCAGCCACGCGGCAACCGCCATCATGGCGTAGAGCAGCGTCCACACCGGACCAAAGACGCTGGCCGGTGGCGCCCATGCCGGAAGCGTGAGGGTAGCGTAGAAGCTTGCCGCGGACGTGGACGCCCATGCCCCCAGCGTGGCCGCGACGAAAGTGATTGCCACCCATCCCAGAAATCCGGAAACCTGTGAACTCCGCTTCATAGCGTGCAGCTCCCTGATGCTTGTGCTGCCTGTCTACGCACAGAGGCAGCGAATGGATGCAGGTTGCTGGCCTTCAATCTGAAGAACCGACGGCACCCGCTCCCTGGCTCGCTGGCAGCAGGGAAGGTTGCTGGTCAAACCACTCGCGTGCCCTGGCCAGGTGCCATTGGCGCTGGTCACCGTCCAGCTCGATGCCCGCACCCAGCAGCCCCCAGCGCAGGTAGAGATCACCGCGCTTGCGCTGGTCGAGCAGATCCAGCCGCGCGCGTACCGAAAGCCGATCGTTCTCGGCCTGGAGTCCATCAATGATCAGATGGCCCGGGCGCCAGCGCAGCGTCGCCCGGGCCTGCACCTGGCCGGAATCCAGCAGCGACAGGGTCCAGCGCGGGTAGTCGGTACGCTCTGCGAACAGTGCAAGCAACGGCCGGGCATCGCTGAGATCCAGGTCCGTGGTGGCATCGACCTGGAAGGGCGACTGCGCGTCGATGCGGCCACGCTTGAAGGCCACGCGACCTTTCCATGCGCTTGCCCGCTCTGCGCCCGCCACCTGCACATTGCGAAGTTCGACGGTGGTGCCGGACAGATCGAAATGACGCTGATTGAAGTCACCGCGGCGCAGTGTTGCCTTCACGTCGATGTCGCCGCCCATGTCCAGCCCTGCCACCTTGGCACTGGCATTGCGCCCCAGCAGCCGGGCAGTGCCATGGCCGACGCGTCCATCGGTGTCGAGCGTGGCATCGCCGCTCAGGCTGCCGGTGCCACGGAGCAGCCGCACCTGCGGCGAGCCCAGGTAACGGTTGTAGGCGGCCAGGTCGGGAATGGTTGCCTGGCTGAATCGGAGGTGCGCGCGGACACCCTTGCGCAGCTCTTGCAGGCGACCGTCGCCGCTCAGGTCCAGGGCCAGATCACGGCCGTCGAACAGGCGCACATCCTTGGCATCGGTTGGCCGTGCAGTGAATCGTGGCAGCCGGACAGCCAGCTGTGCCTGGCTGGGGCTGCCGGCCTTCAGTTCGCCATGGGCGCTGGCCGTGCCGGCCAGGCGTACGCCGGCGACTTCGGCCACGGCTTCGGCGGCCGGAATGTCCACGGTGCTGCCTTCGATCAGTTCGCCGTTGCGCACGCGCAGGTCCGCCTTCAGCGTGCCGCCGCCGTCCAGCTGCAGCCACGGCTTGCGAACGAACAGGGCAGGGATCCAGTTGAGCGAAGTGAACGTCCATTCGCCGCGCACGGTACCAGAGCTGCGTTCCAGCAGCTGGGCGGGCTGCTGGAAGGGGATGTCCCGGCCACGGACGTGCAGATCCGCATCCACTTCACTGCCTGAGCCGGGTTTGGGCGGCAGGCGGGCCTGCAGGCGCAGGTCGTTGGACACATTGAGCTGCAGCGCCAGCACGCCGCGATTGGGGGCACCATCACCCAGGTAGAGCGGCACCTGCCAGATCGCGCGGTCCCCGGGCTGCAGCTGGCCGTCGATCAGGTGCAGCGCCAGCTGCAGGCGTCCGGGCACGGGCGCGCTGGAGATCTTCGGCGTTGTGGCATCCGTGTCCATGCGCAGGCCCTGGCTGCGGGCGTCGACCTCAAGCTGGGCATGCAGCAACTTCAACTTGGCCAGACCGGGCGCCTGGTCCCGATAGTGGCGCGGATAGCTGAAGCGCGCTGTGAGATCCATGTCGCCCAACAGCTGCACGCCGTCAAAACTGGTGTCCGCATCGCTGAACGCCACCTCGGATTCGAAGAGCTCCGACGGCCCGCCGCGCAGCTGCTTGAGGAAGCCCACCGTACCCCGGCCCTTGCCAATGATCAGCAACTTGCCAAAGCGTGCGCTGCGGATGCTGTCGCTGTGGATGGCGTCGAAACGGAGCGTCCAGCCGCGGTCGCTGCGCGGCGGTGGCGGGATGGCTTCTTCGACGCGGCTGATCTCGGCGGAAACCCCCGTCGCCTGCAAGCGCGGAACCCGCACCTCGCGCTGGAACAGGGGCAGCACCGCCAACCGGGCGCTGGCGCGCTCGGCATGCAGCACGTAGACCGTGTGGTTCACGTGGCCGCGCATGTGCACGTTCCAGGCGATGACATGGCCGGGCAGCAGCGTGATGGCCGGGCCGGTGGTCATCACGAACTTGTGCGGCTTGCGGTTGGTGACCTGATCGAACAGTGGCGTATTGAGGAAGATGTTGCCGGCCAGCAGATACAGCAGGTAGATGCCCAGCAGGACGTAGGCGGGGACGCGCCACCGTCGAAGCCGGTGCGGGATGTGCACGGAAACAGGAGACATCTACTGCTCTGAGGGCCGGAATTTCCACAACTATTGCGGAGCCGATGGCGGTGGCGCGTGAAGCAGCTACGGGGCGGGTGCTGGATTCTGGTAGTGTCCGGCCTGGTCACGACCACAGATCTGCAGGAGACGCATGGAGATCCGGCCCGCCCGTGCAGGCGATTTCGACGCGATGTGGGGCATGTTCAAGACGGCCATTGCGGCGCAGGATGCGCTGCCCTTTGCCGGCTCTTTTGAAGTCGAAACGTTTCGCGCGCACTGGTTCCTGTCGCAGACACCTTATGTGGCCGTTCTGCAGGGCCGAGTGGTGGGCATGTACAAGATGGGCCCGAACTTCCCTGATCTGGGGGCGCATGTGGCCAGCGCCACGTATGTGGTGGATGTGTTGGCACAGGGGCAGGGCGTGGGCCGGGCCTTGGTGGAACACAGTCTGGAACGGGCGAGGGCGGAAGGGTTCCTGGCCATGCAGTTCAATTACGTGGTCAGCACCAATGGGCCGGCCGTGGCGCTGTATCGGAAGCTGGGGTTCGATGTGGTGGGAACGCTGCCGAAGGCGTTCCGGCATGGGACGCTGGGCTTGGTGGATGTCTTTGTGATGCACAGGTTCCTGTGATGCGATGCGTTGGTCGCACGTGGTCGGCGATATCCAGCCGAGGCTGGCTGCTCAATTCCTGAGGATGTCCCTTGAATCCATTGGTACAGTTTTTGCTGAGTCTGCTGGCGGGCGCGTTCCTCTTTCTGTTGGCTGTGGGGCACGACTACTGGAAGCGCCTGCGTTGGCTCTTCGGATGGGATCCCAATCTGGGCCATGAATCTGCAGACAAGCTCATTTCCATCGCCAACAGGACGGTGCTGGTGACGGCCGCCTTGTTGTTGGTTTGGGCGGTGACAGGCCCATCCCCGTACCGGAGGAACTGGGAGATGGAGGTTTGGGGTTTGGCGGCCGGCACGTTGATTGCGTATGTGGCGCTCATCCTCAGCGCATCGACGCGGGCCCGCGCCTAGATGGCATGGAGCTCGCCGGCATGGAACGGGCCGAATAGCGTGACGCGTCACGACCAGTGAGTGACTACGGCTGGGGGCCAGAACGCGCTCCTGAGGCCTCGGTCGTTGGTGCCGAATCGGCGAAAGCGCTCTTGCCAGGCTGGCGTGCAGCCACGGCAAGATTAGCGGCAAAACTACGCCCGCAAAGCCGTCTTTACCCGCCACTGTCAGATCCGCAAGATCCTTTGCCATTCCTGCAGAGGTTGAGGGAAGCCCAAAGGGCGGTTGGCAGTGATCGAATCACTGACAATCAGGCCGGCGCCTGGAGTGGATCAGGGGCGTGACTGGTGAAGCCTGGATCGGGCAATGGCGTGGTGAACATAATATACATTATGCGAAATGCTAAGTAGCCGGCGCAGGGTCCGCCGCTGGGCCGCTTTCGTCGGTTCTGCTCGGCAATGGCTGCGGCTCTGGCTCGGCTCTTGCCTGCCTGTTCGTTCCCCCGACAAGGACGAGCTCGCAGCATGATCAAGATGGATTCCCACGACCGCATAGATCTAACCGGGCCTTGGGCCGGTTTCGGATTCCAAGGTGGGCACATGTTCACGCCCGAAGATCATCAGCTGGAGCCATGCGACATGGCTTGGTGGTCCCTGACCTGCAACAATGCTCGGGAATGGCGACTGATGATGGCCGAGGCTGCCCCCGGGACTGCGGCCGCCCGGAGAGCTTCCGCCACGGCGAGATCTAGCGTCATCTACCTAGCCGAAGCCCTCAGAATTCGCCGAGAACGGCGGTTTGGCGTGGGCGCCCCCGGTTCCGACGCCGGGGCGTCCAATGTTGTCTACATGAGCCGTGGCCGAGGCCACGCCAGCGCGTGTGAGGCGCTTTCGTAGGGGCGCTGCCCCTACACCCCAAGACCTATTCCGCGCCCTCGCCCGGCGGGAATCTCGCCCGAATGAATGTCACAACCTTATTCATTGCAGGGCTTAACTTGAACCCAGCTTGGCGGCAATTACGCAGCGCCATCGAGAGCGTATAGAACAGCGCTCTGCTGTCCAGTACAACGTGGGTCTCGCCTTGACGGTTGTAGTGCTTTATCGCGTTCTTTTGCCGGTAGATGAAGTCGAACAGCTCCTCTCGGGACACACCCGGTGCCTGTGGGAGCACTTTCCTTGCGAGCTCTGAAATTGCACGATCGTCCCTCCGGCCCTGATGCTCAAGAATGCTTCCAAACGTTTCTTCTGCTATCGCCGCGAGATTCAGAATTGGAAGAGTGTGCATTCCTGAAATGAACATCTTGCAGGCAGTGTCCAGCATGATGAGAGCCACATCAGCCTTTGCCCAGGTCTCCGACTGAGGCTTGGCAACCGGTTCCGCGAAGCCCTCAACACAGTGAGATTCAAGATCCATTGAGGCCTGTCCTGCTCGTAGGCGTTGGAGAAGCGTCAGGTGCCGGAGGACCAAGAATGCGTAAGGAACCCGAGGGGCGCGCGTATCGGCCATCGCGCGTACAGACCGGCAAACCAGCCCACTGCAGAGCAGCCACCTGACGCCCGAACCATACCACGGCGCGGTCCGGATACAATCCGAACAGAGCGAGCGTTTCGAGGGCCTACGACGCGCGGCTGATGCCACCGAAGCGCCTGCGCCCGCGTCAGCCGCGCCCCAGCGCGAATCAATCGCGGGATCGTACTTCTCAGTCTTGCCCCCTACCCGCTCATACTTGCCCGGCGAGGTGGTGTGGAAGAAGGTCACCCGGTAGCGGTTCTTCATGCCTACAGCGGTGAGCTTCTGAAGCTGTCGACCGTTGTCCAGCGCGTGGCCGTGCTGTCCACCGCCCACAAGCTCAAGCGCCTGGCCAATCCTTGCGAGTTGCCTAGTGTCCGCACCCTGCTCAGCCGCGCCCGACGTGCCGCGGTCAAACGCGGTGAGCGGTCGACCAAGAAGACCGCCATTACCCGTGCCGAGCTCGAGGCGATGCTGGCCACTTGCGATGACAGCCTGGAGGGTCTACGCGACCGCGCCCTACTCTGCTTCGGCTTTGCCAGCGGCGGGCGCCGGCGCAGCGAAATCGCCGCTGCGGACATGCGGGATCTGCGGAAGGTTGGCGAGGACGGCTACATCTACCGACTGGAATATTCCAAGACGCAGCAAGCCAGGGTGACGGCCGATTCGACCCCGGACAAGCCTGTTGTTCAGCCAATCAAACTAACATAATCAATGGAGCGTGCAGAAATGCATCTCCAAGATCCTCATCCCCCCCCTGAGCCGAAGTCATCACCTAAAATGGTTCTTCGTGCTCCACGTAGGTGTGTAGAGTCGAATTCTGGCGTCACACTGGCTTACGTCATTTATTGGATTCATCGTGTCCGTACTCTCTCGCAGGCGGATGGCTGCACCTATATCGGAATCATCTGGACCGCGGGTCCGCTTCGGCCAGAAGCGGACGTTGGTTGTCGGCTACCACGTGCCGGTCAAGAGATGAGAAGGAAGCTCTTCCAGCGCACACTGCGGTGCATCCACTTCCCAATACACGAAGCAACAACCGCACCCCTCAAAGTTTTCGGGGCAGGTAGCCATGTTGTCTCGCCAGCGGTCCAACCATTGCTCGACAAGCTCCCACTCGGCATTGAACTTAGCCTCGGATCCGGCGTCGTCACCCTCACCTAGCAGGACAGTTATGACAGCTCGCGGCATCGGAGGAGAATGTCTGCTTTGGGTCGAAAGCGGAGAATAGCACCGGGCTAACGCCTAAGCAGTGCTGATGTCCGCTTCCGGCCAGAAACGGACATTGGCCTGCTAGTTCTCGGGTGGCGGTTTAGCCGCCCCGTCAGGCTCTCGGAGCCCGGCTCGGATTTCCTTCGCGACCCGCTTGGCCGATTCTGGCCAACCAAGCTCCATGGCCCCCACGCAGCCCCAGCAATCTCCGCCGCAGTCGGCAGAGAGCAGATCGGCAGAGACGTCAAGCTTTCGACCGCAAATGTTGCACCGGTTGCTGATCATCGACATGTTCCTCATCAGAGAACCGAGCTGCTAGGGAGACTCACGTCAGCTTCCGGCCAGGAGCGGACGTTCTCCAGTTTGGAATTAAGGAGACTTGGAAGCGACCTCGGCCGAAGCGAATCGTTAGGGAGTATTTGTTGAGTCGATACGCGCCAAAATCGTGTCGATCTTTACGGCCAGCATGGCCTTATGGGCCTTGTGATATTCAATTACCAAGCCCGAAAGAAGTGGGTCCAAAGGTGTCTGCCTGCCAAGATCATCTTTTGAGACGATGCGGCCCAAATCGAAGAATGGTCCGCCGCTAATGCCCTTTGGATTTATGGCGTTCACTATGTTGTAGTCCTCATCAAGGGCTTTTCTGTCGTATGCGATTGAGAGGTGGGTTTCATGGCTTATGCCGAGCTTATCAAACAGCGTCTTGTGCTCTTTGAAAGTTGAATAGTAGGTTGCGCGTTGAGGAACTATCTTGTGGCCCTGCCACGGAACCTTGTTCTTAGAGTTCGGGTATCCGACCGCAAGGTAAACCCTTTTGTCGTGATCAATTCTGTTCTTGGAGATCGACTTCGCCGGAATGACCTTGCAAAATTCGAGCAGGCGCGAATTTGACTCGTCGATTCGGCACCAAGCGAAGTCAAATCTATCCTCTGCCCTGTTCCCATTTGGCGCTAGAGAGTTGAAAAAACTGCCGAGAACTGGAATAAAATTTCCACCAGCTCCAGCGAACAACGGTGTTTCAGTTAGGTGATCTAGGACATGTGCCGCCGTCAGAAAGTACACTCCTTTGCCGTGCTCGATCAGAAATGAAGTGCCGATATGATCCGGCCTACCTTGGTCGGTTCCATAGATGGGTATCGCATACTCTCTGACAATCGATCTGGCGCGCGTGACAGCGGCGGCAATTATCTGCCTGACACCTGCTTCGTAGGTAATGATCATTCCTATGCGCCCTAACTCCTAATGGCCGGATCCGTGGATCCGGTTATACAATGTATCCACGGAGCTGCCACCCTCTTGATACAGCTCGATCTTAGGGCGGCTGGGTCCGGCTAACAAGCCCGCGCATGTCCGGACATGGAAGTAATGCTGCAGACTTCGGCACGTCCCAGCCCAAAGGCAGATGGGTGTCTGCTTTGAGTCGCAACCAAACACAATCACGAGCGCAACGTCCCCGCCCCGGCAGGTCGACTGCTTCCGGTCACAAGCGGACATCCCCCCTCCCCTTGATAAACATCCCTTATCGCGACTGGACTGACTTGGTAGGCAAAACGGGCCTTCCCTGGATCTCCAGCCTGCTCACGTTAGCCACAGGCACGAGAATTGCAGCCTTCTGCTCCGGCTCCCAGAACACATAGCTGTCCCCCAAGCGCCCCACCAAACCCAGGCTACCTTGCACCCTCTCATCAATAGTCACATTGACCGTGTACTTGCTGCTGCCAGAAGTAATCGCCTTGGCGCGTTCGAGGCCAAGCCAGTTTGACGAGATCGGGACATAGACAATCATCACGAGCGCATAGACCAGCCAAGGCGAGTCCTTCACGGCGGCCGGCAACACTGGGGACAGGCGTACTGCCATTGCACATATGCCCGTCAGCACCACACCTATCAAAACGGGCCAGGCATTGGACCACCAAAGCAAGGCACCCATTCCAACAAGACAAAGAGCCAGGGTCAGCCACATCGGCAGATTGGCTTGGGACGTCGTCGCTGTCACCTTCCCCTCGACCCACCCTCCAAACAGCAGCGCAATCAGTATGAAGAACAACACCATGCCGATCCCCGCAAGCCCTGCCAGTGCAAGCTCACTCACCGCAACAAAGTGAAAGGGATCCAGGCCGAAGTGACCCCAGTAAGCCTTCAGATAGAAAGCCCCTTGCACCAAGCCAAACGTAACCAGCGCCGAACCCCACCCAGCAACATCGGCCATCGTCAGTGTCTTTTTCGTACGCTCCATGTATCCCCCTTCCATCGATGCAGCCCCGCCACAAAGTGGCATGCAGCGCTCCGCCCTGCAGAACCCCGCCTATTAACGTGACGCGTCACGCCAAATCGCCCCGCCCATTGGCGCCCCACCCCTCCCCCACTATAGTTCCACCCCTCACAAGGACGAGGCGGCACACATGCCCTATATCGGAATCGGACTCCACGTACTGGCGGCCATCTACTTCGCGGTGCACGCCATCCGCTCGGGCCAGAGCCTCTACTGGCTCATCCTGCTCTTCTCGTTCCCGCTGCTCGGTAGCGTCGTCTACTTCCTGGCGATCTACTTCCCGGAAGTCCGCCATTCGCGCGGCGCCCGGCAGGTTGTCCGTTCCGCCAAGCAGCTCATGGACCCGGGCCAAGACCTGCGCAACGCTCGCACCGAACTGGCCCGCACGCCCACCGTGCAGAACCGGGTTCGCCTGGGCATGACGCTGCTGGATGCCGGCCAGGCCGAGGAAGCCAGGACCCTGCTCGAGCAGGCGGCCAGCTCGCCGCTTGGCGACGATCCCTACATCCTGACCGGCCTTGCCCGTGCCCGCCTCGAGTCCGGGCACGCTGCGCTTGCGGTGGAGACGCTGGACGGCCTCTTCGCACGCCACCCGGACGTGAGCCGCAAACCGGAACAGACCTTGCTGTACGCGCAGGCATTGGCAACCGCGCAAGTCCCCGGAGCCCGCGCCGCATTCGAGCGCGCGGTGGAGTGCGGAAACGATGCGGCCGCTCGCTGCCTCTACGCCGAATGGCTGATGGCGCAGCCGCAACCCGACGATCGTGAGCAGGCCCGCAGCCTGTTCGCCAGCATCATCGACGATGCACAGCACTGGTCGCGCCACGCACGGAGCCACAATGCCACATGGCTGGAGCGGGCCAAGGTTGCGTTGAAGGGTTACTGACGCCTGGCGGCCCTTGGCAATCCTGTCGCATTCGCCTCGCTCGCGGCCTCGCCGGGCGGATGCCGACACTCGCTAGGCTTGCACCACCGACATCGCCGATAGCCTTGCAGTGCAAGGCTCCGGCCCCATTGAGTCGTATACAACGATTCTGAAAATGTTGAATGTGGTGACGGCATCAGCCTTACTGCATTGGCATCGCGCACAGCCGGGCGTATTCCTTTGCGTGCCACCGAAAACAGGTGGCCGGGATTCGAAACCCCGGTAGTTCGCTGAAGTAAACGCTTGCCAGCCGGCATCACCCTGTGTGGTGCCGGCTGGCAATCCGTCGGCCGGCTATGGCGGGCGGTGCGTGGGGGCCTTGTGCCCGCCGGTTCAGCGAACGCCGGGTTTCGAACCACGCATCGTCCGCCACCTTTATCGGTGGCGGCTTCTGCATGCACGCAAGGAGCCCCACCATGACCCAGCCCCACTCCCCTGCCCCGCATCCGATCCACGACGCGCCTGCGAATGGCCCTGCGCTGGACCCGAACACCCTCATCGCCCTGCTGCACAGCATCGGCGCCGGCGCCGCCTCCGATGGTCAGCCCTGGCCGGAGCGCCACCAGATGCCCGGCCGACGCATCGCCTTGGCGGATACCGATTGCTCGCTGGCCGGGCTTCGCGTGGTCCTGGAGATTCTGCTGGCCGCGCAGCGCGCCCGCGAAAATGGCGAGCTGGAGCAGTACGTTGGCCCGCGCGTGATGGAGGGGCTGATCATGGCCGGAATCGGCCTTACCGCACACGCCAGTACCCGACTGCACCCGGAGGGCTGAGTGGCGTGGTGCCGCTGGGCGGCCAACGCGCTCTGTCTTGTGGTGGTGGTTGCGGCACAGGCGCTGTGGCAGGCGCCGCCGGTGCCCTCGCCTGTCGCGTTCCAAAGCATCAACGATGATCGATTCTCACAACTGCGCCGCCAAGCCGTTCAGTTCGTGGAGGCTCGGCCACGGCAGGGCTTCCAGTTCGTCGAGCGGCATCGAGATGCCGAGTTCCAGGTTCATTGCCGAGGCATACCCGTGCTGTGGCTGGAGAGGCGCCCGCAACATCTGCTGTTGCAGGTCTCACTGGACGCGAGGCAGCGGGCGCCTGCCGTTATGCGGTTGCGGGCGTTCCTCGAATGGCAGTTGGAGCGGTTGGATTACCTGGAACAGGTACTGGCTGGCGTGCCGGAACCAGTTCTGTTGGATCGGGTGCTGCAGATTCTTGCCAGTGATGTGCCTGATGGGGCGCGATGTGGCGTGCCGTAGTCGAGCGTGGCTCGACTCTACAGGGCTGCGGGCAGCGAGGGTTCGGGCTCCGGCTCTGCCGCTAGTCATCTGCGCGACGGGCGTTGGCACCGTGATCGTGCGACTCGACCTCGGCATCGATCCAGCCCGCATCGCGCGCACGCGCAAGATCTTCTGGCGTATCGATATCCAGGCCCAGTTCCGGTGCCTGTAGGACATGCACCGTATCGACAGAAAGCTGCCGCAGGCGCGCTCCGAAGCCGCGGTCACCGCTTGCACCCGCAGAGTTGAACCATGCACGCGGCACTACGGCGGGAATGCCAAGCACATTTCCGTGGCGGGTACCCGCGCACCCAGACGCCGAAGCGCGGGCACCCGAAAGCAGCGCCTGCAGATGGGAGCGCTCGATTGCGGGCTGGTCGCATGCCACGACCATCACCGCAGTCACCGTGGGCAGCAGGTGTGCGCCGGCAACCTGCAGGCTGCTCGCCAGGCCGCGTTCCCAGTGGGGGTTGGTTACCGGAGTGGCCTCCAGCCCGGCAATGCTGGATGTCACGGCCTGTGCGTTCGCGCCCACCACGACCAGCACCTGCGCTGGCGCGAGCTCGCGCGCCAACCGCACCACGCGATGTACCAGGGTTTCGCCCTGCCGGGTCAGAAGCTGCTTGGGCTGGCCGAGCCGGGTGCTCCCGCCCGCAGCCAGCACGACGACCGCATGCGCGTCAGTCACCTGCCGTGCGCGCTTCGCCATTGCTGCAGCTGCGCGGCGATGCTGAGCGAAATCGCCTCTGGCCCTCGGCCGCCGATGTCCAGGCCGACAGGTGATCGAAGTCTCGGGGAAAGGCGGTGGCGCTGATCCGGTGTCAGCAGCTTGAACAGGTCCTCGCGCCTTCGCCGCGGACCCAGCAGTCCAATGAACGCAACTTTGGTATCAGCCAGGGCCACCAGCGCCTCCCGGTCCAGTTCGAAATCGTGATGCATCACCAGTACCGCGTCGCATGGGTCGCCATGAAGGGCCTCGGCCGGGCTGGTCTGAAGATGCGCATCTGCGCACTGCCCGGCTGAGGCCCAGCGCGCTCGCCGTTCGGCCACGCTGACCCGCCACCCCAGGCCCCGCAGCAACGGAACCAGCAAGGGCGTTTCGGGACCGCCCCCCAACACCAGGGCCCGCGGAAGCCGGGGCAACGGCAAATGCCATGCGCCCTCGCCAAAGGGCTGCGTACCCTCCATCGGATGCAGCTGCCACGCCTGCTCGTGATGGCCGGCGCGGAAAATGGCTTGCCCCGACGTGCGAAGGTCGCGCTGGAGTGACACACCCTCGCGCAACCAAGCCTCGATGACGTCGTCGATGCCGGCCATGGCACGCAATGGCAGGAGCGCAATCCGCAGCCGGCCGCGGCAGCCGAGCGCGGACCCACTCAACAGGTCGTCGTCACTGCGGGTGTCGATCTCGATCCAGTCGACCCGCCCTGCCGCGCTCACCTGCTCCGCGCGTCGCGCGAGCTCGGGCTCCAGGCATCCGCCGCTCAGCCAGCCGACCTGGCTGCCGTTGCAGAACAGCACCATGTCGCCGGCACCGGCGTAGGTGGAGCCATCGGTTTCCAGCACCAGCGCGAGCACGGCGTGCTCCCCCGCGCGCACGCGCGTCAAGGCCGTCTCGAGCACGACGCGCGGGCTGCCTTCGGCGAGGAAGCCCGGCGCCGCGGACAGGTCCTCGGCAAGATCGCCGGGCTCCCCTCCGCCTGCGGCGGAGGCCTCCAGAGTGGTCGAGGCTGCGGGGCGGTCCATGCGCAAGGGTCAGCCCACGTCGGGCAAGCCGGGCAGCAGCTTGTCCAGGGTAATGGGATAGTTGCGCACGCGCACGCCGGTTGCGTTGTAGACCGCATTGGCGATCGCGGCGCCGACCCCGCAGATGCCCAGTTCACCCACACCCTTGGCCTTCATCGGCGAGATCACCGGATCCAGCGTGTCGAGGAAGACCACTTCCTGGTACGGGATGTCGGCATGCACGGGAACCTCGTAGCCGGCCAGGTCGTGGTTGATGAACAAGCCAAGCCGTTTGTCGACCACCAGCTCCTCCATCAGGGTCGCGCCCGCACCCATCCCCATCCCGCCGATGACCTGGCTGCGTGCGGAGAGCGGATTGAGTATCCGGCCGCCATCGCATACGGCAAGCATGCGGCGGATGCGCGTCTCTCCCGTGTAGGCATGCACGGCAACCTCGCAGAAGTGCCCTGCATAGGTGCCGACGTCGTAGCCTTGCTTGAAGTCGCCGAAGGCAATGCCGTCCTCCGCCGACAGTGTCCCCGCCTCTGCCAGCTTGATCGTCCGCCCGCCCGCCTGGATGCGGCCATTGGCGAAGTCTGCGGTGTCGCCGTCGAAGCCCAGTTTCTCGCCCACATTGCGGCGCAGGCTGACGCACGCCGCGTACACGCCTGCGGTGGAGCTTGCCGCGCCCCACTGGCCGCCGGAACCGGCGGAGGCGGGATGACGGGAGTCGCCGAGGGTCACCTGGACCCGCTCCAGCGGCACGCCCATGGTCTCGGCTGCCGTCTGCGCGATGATCGTGTAGGAGCCGGTGCCGATGTCGGTCATGTCGGTCTCGACAATCACCCCGCCCTGGCCGTCCAGCCGGACCCGCGCCGCCGACTTCATCGTCGGTGCGCCGCGATAGCCCGCAGACACGCCCATGCCGACCAGCCAGTCCCCTTCCCTGACCTGCGCCGGCCTGGGGTTGCGCTTGTTCCAGTTGAAGCGCTCCGCGCCTTCGCGCAGGCAGCGCACCAGGTTGCGGTCGGAGAACTTCTTGGACGGATCGCCGGGTACCACCTCGGGCTCGTTGAGGATGCGGAACGCGATCGGGTCGAGACCCAGCTTCTCGGCCATTTCGTCCATCGCAACTTCCAGCGCCATGTGGCCCGGTGCTTCGCCCGGTGCGCGCATCGCATTGCCTTCGGGCATGTCGAGCGTGGCGATGTAATTGGCCACCAGGCGATTGGCGCCTGCATAGAGCTTGGGCGTCTGCAGGGTGCCGTTTTCGCCATCCTCGCCGTTGATGTTGCCCGACCAGTTCTCATGGGCGATGGCGGAGATCCGGCCATCCTTTCCGCAGCCGATCCGCACGCGCTGGAGGGTGGCGTGCCGGTGCGTGGTGTTGTTGGGCATCAATGGGCGCTGCAGCGCGATCTTCACCGGCCGCCCGACCTGCTTGGCCGCCAGCGCGGCCAGCACCGCGTCGGCACGGATGAACAGCTTGCCGCCGAAGCCGCCGCCGATATAGGGCGAGTCCACGCGCACCTTGGCAGGATCGATGCCGAGGATCGCCGCCATGCCCTGCCTGGCCCAGTCGATCATCTGGTTCGCCGTCCACAGCGTGAGCGTGTCGCCCTCCCAGGCGGCGATGGTGGCGTGCGGCTCCATCATCGAATGACTTTCGTCGGAGGTGTGGTAAGTCTCGTCGAGCTTGACCGCGGCGCTCGCGTAGGCAGTGTCGAAATCACCCAGCGCCTGCCGGTCGGGCTTGCCGTTACGCCCCTTTGCCAGCGGCGCGGACGGTGCCAAGGCCGGGAAATCGAAGCGGCCCTTGCTGCGCTCGTAACGGGTGCGGATCAGCGCCGCGGCGGCGCGGGCCTGCTCGAAGGTCTCTGCCACCACGCAGGCGATGGCCTGGTGGTAGTGGGCCACCTCGGCTCCGCCGAACAACGGTGCATTGTTCCAGTTCGATTTGCCGACCGGCTTGGTTTCCGGTGCGGTGATGACCGCCAGTACGCCGGGCGCGGCACGTGCGCGGGAGGCATCCATCGAAATGATGCGCCCCTTGCCGATGCCCGCACCGACGATGTAGCCGTAGGCCTGGTTCGGCGCGACGTCATGGCGCTCGTAGGCATAGGGGGCGGTACCGGTGGTCTTGCGTGGGCCGTCGATGCGCGGCGTCGACTTGCCGACGACCTTGGCCTTGTCGAACAGGTTGTCGCCGGCGGGGGCGTTGAATTCAAGGGGCATCAGCGCTCTCCTTCCACCAGCACGGCTGCGAGAGTGCGCTCGGCGAGCGCGATCTTGAACGCGTTCTCCCGCGTCGGGCGGGCACCGGCGAACACCTGCCGGGTCGCGGCCTTTACGCCGTCGCGCAGCAGCGGTTCGGCTGCCTCGACGCGCCACGGTTTCGGCGCGACCCCACCGAAGGCGAACCGCGCCGAGCCGTCACGCTGCACGACCGCGGCGACCGACACCAGTGCGAACGCATAGGACGCGCGGTCACGGACCTTGTGGTACACGTGCCGACCGCCCAGGGGTTCTGGCAGCGTGACGTGGGTGATCAGCTCACCGCGCTGCAGCACGTTGTCCTGCTGAGGCTTGTCGCCGGGGGAACGATGGAAATCGGCAATCGGGATGCTGCGCGTACTGCCGTCACCCCTGACGGTCTGGATCGAGGCGTCCAGCACCCGCAGGGCCACCGCCATGTCGCCCGGATAGGTCGCGATGCAGCTGTCCGAGGTGCCGATCACGCCCATCTGCCGGGAGAACCCCTCGAGTGCGCCACAGCCGGATCCGGGCAGGCGCTTGTTGCAGGGCAGATTGGGGTCGTAGAAATACGGGCAGCGTGTGCGCTGAAGCAGGTTGCCGCCGGTGGTGGCTTTGTTGCGCAACTGCCCGGAGGCACCTGCCACGATCGCGCGGGTCAGCACCGCGTAGTCGCGGCGCACGCGCTCATGCGACGCCAGTGTGGTATTGGTGACCAGCGTACCGATGCGCAGGCCGCCCTCGTCGGTGGGTTCGATCCTGTCCAGGCCGATGTCCTGCACATCGACCAGGTGCGCTGGCGTCTCGACCTCCAGCTTCATCAGGTCGAGCAGGTTGGTCCCTCCGGCCAGGAACTTCGCGCCCTCGGTACCGGCGACGGCCCTGGCGGCCTCGGCCGGGGATTTGGCGCGTTCATAACTGAAGGCCCTCATGAGCGCCTCCCTGCAGAGGTCACGCCAGCGACCTCTGCCATCGCCTCGGCAATATTGGAATAGGCGCCGCAGCGGCAGAGGTTGCCGCTCATGCGTTCGCGCATTTCCATGTTGGTGGCGCGGGGACGTGCGCTGACGTCCGCCTGTACATGGCTGGGGACACCCCGCTTGATCTCGTCCAGTACCGCCACCGCCGAACAGATCTGCCCCGGCGTGCAATACCCGCACTGGTAGCCATCATGCTTGATGAAGGCGGCCTGCATCGGATGCAGGTCATCGGGAGTTCCGAGGCCTTCGATGGTGGTGATGGCATCGCCCTGGTGCTGTACCGCCAGGCTGAGGCAGGCATTGATGCGCTCACCGTTGACCAGCACGGTACAGGCGCCGCATTGACCGTGGTCGCAGCCCTTTTTCGTTCCAGTCAGCTTCAGATGTTCGCGCAGGGCATCGAGCAGCGTGGTCCGGGTGTCGAGCTCAAGCTCCCGCCGCTCGCCGTTGACGGTCAACGCCACCGTGCTGATGACCGGCGGCCTGGGCGGCGGGGGCGCCGCCAGTTCGGCGGCGAGCGATGATGCCCCCGGTGCGGCGGACATTGCCACGGTCGTGACGCCGCCGGCGATCACCTGGCGACGCGTCAACTTCATTCCTTCATCACAACTTGGCACAGTGACCTCCTGGCGTTCGGGGAAACCCCGTGGCTGGATGGACGCGCTCACACTACCGAAGGGCCACTATGCCCCTCTGCGGGGTACAGATCTGTGAAGTCGGCGAAATGTACGAACACGATGCAGCACGCCCGAAGAAATCGGCTGCATCCAGCCGCAGCGCGGCACTCTTGAGCCATGCGTATGCCTGACTGGATGACTCACAGTCCTGTTTGTCCCTCAGCATGAGGAACATGATGGCCCGACGCTACAAAGGCGTTGGCTGGGAGGGCTCGGGTTCGTGGATGGAGCCCTCCAACAAGGCAACGTAGGTATCAAGCCTGGTGCGAAGGCCGATCAGCATCCAGCCCAGCAGGTACAGCAGCACCATGGCGAAGATCAGTAGTGCACCCAGTGGACCAACATCGAAAGCGCCCGCCCAGTCGCCCCATTTCCATCCGCGGAACTGCAGGTAGAGGGCAATCAACAGCGGGAATGGTCCCAGCCGCTGCAGGCCGCCATACATCATGCCCATGCGTTCAATCATGTTCGTGCGCAAGGTGCTGACGAACTTGAGTCGCCGCTCGCGCTGGACGCGCGGGAAGTCGCGAAGCTCGCTCACCACTGCTTGCCAGTGGGCAAAGTCCTCATCCATCTCCTGGGCGTGCCAGAGCCGCGGCTGGCTGAACTGGCGAATGCCCCTGCGGGCGGCCAGGACGCCACCGACAATGAACCCTCCGATTTCGATTGCCAGGCAGGCAACCACCACCTGGAGCACTGCGCCAACAGGCAGCCATCGATCCGGAAGCTGGCCCATGAGAATGCCGATGATCGCCGCACCCATGCCGATACGGAACGCCCACCTCTCCACCCTGCCCGCCTTGGGGTAGATGTTGTGCTCAACCAGCCCCTGCACCCGCTGGTAGAGCCAGTGGAACGTGAGTTCCTGAGAATCTGTCTTCGCTGGCGGTTCGAATCCGCCCCGTGCCTGCATGTCCATTGCGCCCCCTGCCCCGCCGGCCAGGTTGCCGGCGCCACCATCGTAGCCGAGCTGGGTTGTGGCGGAATACGGCCTAGCCGTGTAATCGTCAGGCCAGGACCTTCCCGGAGTCGAGCATGGCTCGATTCTACAGAGGCGGAGCCTGCGGGCCGACCCGAACATGCACCGCATGGCTGATGCCACGATGGAACATCTTGGCGTATGGGCAGACGCGTTCGGTGTTGCGCACCAGTTCGCAGGCGAGGTTCTCATCCATGCCGGGAAGATGTACCACGATCTCGGCCGACAGCAGGTACAGCCCATCTGCCGGATCACGGGCGAAGGTGACCGCCACCTCGATGCTGGGATTGTGCAGCAGCAGGCCGGCACGCGCGGCCACCAGCACCAGGGCACCGTGGAAGCAGCCGGCATAGCTCGCAGCCAGCAGCTGCTCGGGATTGGCGCCGCCGCCCGGCCCACCGAGTTCCGGCGGCAGGCGCAGGTTCACCGCCAGTGCACCGTCGTCCGATCGCACGACGCCGGACGCCCGCCCGTGCTGGGCCTGGCCTCCGCTCACCCGCACGCGGCCGGTGTACAGCGGCTTCACGTCGTCGCCCTGGTAACGGTCCAGCATGACGGGCGAAGGCGGTTTCAGCTCGGTCATTGCGCGGCTCCATCAAGCGCTGCTGCGGCAGGCGATCAATTCGCCGCTCAGGCAGGCTGCCGCTGCAACAGGCCCGACTGCTGCAGCCAGGCTTCGAAATCGACCTGCCCCAGCCACGCGTGTCCGACCGGCACCAGCGTGTCGATCTGCAGCGGCGCACCGAAGTACAGCGCCTCGGTATCCGCAACGACCTGCCGGGGATCACCCGTCAGTTGCAGATATCGCCTGGCCAGATCCGCCATCGCGCTGCGCTGCGGCCCGGCGATTTCCAGCACGCCATTGGCCGGCGGCCGCTGGGCGATGCGTGCCACCGCCTCGGCAACATCCTCGGCGGCAATCGGCTGCACGTCGGCGGCCGGCAGCCGCACGGCCCTACCGTCGCCGGCGGACTGGATGATGCCCGGCAGGAACTCGAAGAACTGCGTGGAATGGATGATGGTGTACGGCAGGCCCGAGTCGCGGATCAGCCGCTCCTGGGCAATCTTGCCGCGGAAATAGCCACTGGCTGCCAGCTGGTCGGTGCCCACAACAGAAAGCGCGACTTGGTGGCGCACGCCGGCACGGGCGGCGGCGGAAAGGATGTTATGGCCGGCGGTTACGAAGAACGAAAGCACAGCCGCATCTTCGAACGAGGGCGAGTTGGCCAGGTCCACCACCACGTCGGCGCCCTCCATGGCGGCATCCAGGCCCTCGCCGGTCAGCACATCCACCCCGGTGGATGGCGCTGCCACCACGACCGCATGCCCGGCTACGCGCAGGCGCTCCACCACCTTGCTGCCGATGCGGCCGGTACCACCGATGACGAGGAACTTCATTGCGTGTCTCCTGGAATGTGAAGGGGCTACCGGGGTGTGGCCGGGCGCAGGCATCGTAGGTGGCGCGGGCGCGAGGCAGTAGGTCCGTGACGGGCCGCGCACTGTTGCCCGGCACGCACCAGTGCGCTCAGGCCCAGGCAGGCTGTGCGCTTGGCTTCAGAGGGGTGGCCTGCTGGCGTGCTTCCCAGTGCGAGATCACATCCAGTTCGAGCGCACGCAACCGCTGCGTGCTGAAGTCGATGAAGGCCCGCACGCGCTTGGGCAGCTGGCGGCGGCTGAGGTAGCACAGGTAGTGGCCGCGATCGAGCGGCGCATGCCGATCCAGGCAGGTCACCACCCTGCCCGCCCACAGCGCTTCACGCACCTGATAGCTGGGCAGCTGGGCGATGCCCAGCCCGTCGATGACGGCCTGCAGGGCCAGGTCGGCATCGTTGAACACCAGTGCGGTCGGCGGCTGCAGGTGCACTTCGGCACCGTCGACACGGAATTCCCAGGGCTGCATGCGTCCGCCCGGCAGGCGCCGCCCGATGCAGGCATGTGTGGACAGCGCATCCACCGACACCGGTAGACCGTGCGCCTGCATGTACGCCGTCGATGCACATACGACCAGCTGCATCGGCACAAGCTGCTTGGCGATCACCTGGCTGTCTTCCAGCAGGCCGTCGCGAAACGCCACGTCGATGCGGTCACCGGCCAGGTCGGGGGCCTGCTCGTCCAGCAGCAGTTCTACAGAGACCTGCGGGTACTCGGCGCGGAAGGCTGCCAGCAGGGGGGCAATCACCCGCCGGCCGAAGCCGTGGCTGGCACTGATACGCAGGTGCCCGCGCGGCGGGCCCTCGCGCAGGTCGCGCATTTCCTCAAGTGCCTGCAGGATGCAGGTCACGCCTGGGTTGCAGCCTTCCAGGAACAGCTCGCCTTCGCGGGTGAGCGTGGTCGAGCGCGTGGTGCGCAGGAACAACCGCACGCCGAGCTGGCTTTCCAGCTTCTGCACGCTGCGGCTGACGGCCGAGCGGCCGATGCCGAGGCGATCGGCCGCGCGCGCGAAGCTGCCCTCGGACGCCACTGCAATGAAGGCCAGCACGCCGGCGTAGCTGGTGGAGAAGGACGCATTGAGCGCATCGTGGCCGTCGCTGGCCGGGCGGGTCGTTGCGGCGTTCATGGGTGGCCTGGCTCCAGGCGGGCACGTTGTGCGTGCAGGTGGCTCCGCGCCAGCGCCAACCGTTGCCTGCACGCGGCAAGATCGAGCGCCAGCAGGGGCACGATGTCCTCGAATCCGGCGCCCAGCACGTCGTGCAGCAACAGTACCGCACGTGCATCGGGCGGCAATTCGCGCAATGCGGTGAGGAAGGCCTGCCAGACCTGTTCGCTGGCAGGGCGCGATGCGGTGCGCAGGTGCGATGAGGTGTCCATGCCCGGCAGACGGCCGAGCATCGACCGCTGTGACAGGACATTGGTGATTTTCATGCAACAGCGTGCGGCCCGGCCCCCGCCTACCGGCATTGCGAATGCAGGCCTAGCCTCGCTGTGCCCTTCACACGCTACAGGAACACACCATGACCGCACGCCTGGATTACGCCGCGCAATCCCCCGAACTGTTCAAGAAGCTCGGCCTGTACTCGCATGCCGCCCACACCGCCTCGATCGAAGCGGCCATCATCGATCTGGCCAACATCCGTGCATCGCAGCTCAACGGCTGTGGCTTCTGCCTGGACATGCACGTGAAGGAGGCCACCCTGCGTGGTGAGCGCCCACTGCGCCTGCATCACCTGGCGGCATGGCGTGAATCGACGCTGTTCAGCCCGCGCGAGCGCGCCTGCCTGGCCTGGACCGAAGTACTGACCCAGCTGCCGGCGCAGGGTGTGCCCGACGAGCTGTACGCGCGTGTGCGCGGCCAGCTGTCCGATCAGGAAATTGTCGACCTCACCCACGCGGTGATGGCGATCAACGCATGGAACCGCGCCAACGTTGCCTTCCGTACCACGCCCGGCACCCTGGACGCGGCCTTCGGCCTGGACAAGGCCGGGCTGGCCTGATTCTTCCGCTGCTGCCCCATGCTGCGGCCCCCTTTACCGCTTTGGAGACCTGCCATGCGTCGTTCTGTTCTGGCCCTGCTTGCGCTGCTGCCACTGTGCGGTGCTGCCGCCACCCCGCCCTTTGCAGCGCCCGAGCCCCTGGTGCGCGAGGTGATGACCCGCGCCCTGCCGGAGCAGCCCGGCAAGGAAGCGCTGATCCTTACCGTGGAGTACCCGCCGGGTGGCGCCGATCCTGTCCACCGCCACGATGCCCATGGCTTCGTCTACGTCCTGGAAGGACGGATCGTGATGGGTGTGGCCGGCGGCAAGGAAGTCACCCTTGGCCCGGGCGAGGCCTTCCATGAAGGCCCGGCCGATCTGCACACCGTAGGCCGCAACGCCAGCGCTACCGAGCCGGCGAAGTTCGTGGTGTTCCTGATCAAGGACATCGGCAAGCCGGCGGTGCTGCCGCCGCACTGATTGCACGTCCGGCGCTGGCACCAACGACAGGTTCCCGGGTGTCACAATCCGGGGACCTGTCCCGTCTACGCTGGCATGGACGAATCCACTGCGCTGTTCTCACGCCTCCGCCCACGCCTGTTCGGCGTGGCCTACCGCATGCTCGGGTCTTCGCACGAAGCCGAAGACGTGGTGCAGGATGTCTGGCTGCGCTGGCATGGCGCCGACCAGTCACAGATCGAGAATCCGGAAGCCTGGCTGGTGGCGACCACCACCCGTCGCGCCATTGATGGCCTGCGCCTGGCCCGGCATGCGCGCGAACACTATGTGGGCATGTGGTTGCCCGAGCCGCTGCTGACCGATGACACCGCCACGCCTGAGTACGTGCTGGAAACCGCCAGCGATCTGTCGGTCGCTTTCCTCAGTGTGCTGGAACGGTTGGCCCCGGATGCGCGTGCGGCCTTCCTGCTGCACGATGTGTTCGATCAGGATTACGCGGTGGTCGCGCGCACACTGGACAAGACGGAAGCCGCCTGCCGGCAGATCGTGCATCGCGCGCGCCGTCAGCTCAGGCAGGAGCGCCCGCGCTACAACGTCCCGCAGGACGCGCACCAGAAACTGCTGCGCCGCTTCGCCGAGGCTGCATCCAGTGGAGATTTCCGCACGATGAAGGCGTTGATGGCCGAATCGGCCGAGCTGGTGGGTGACGGCGGCGGTATCGTCACCAGCTTCCCCGGGCCGATGCTCGGCGGCGCGCGCATTGCCCAGCTGCTGTATGCCCCGCACCTGCGGCGCAGCGCACAATTGCGGATGGTACCGGCCATGCTCAATGGACGGTTGGGACTGCTGCGCTATTTCGATGGCGTGCTGGAGGCGGCGATGGCCTTCGAGACCGATGGCGAGCGGATCACGCAGGTCCTGGTGCAGCGCAACCCGCACAAGCTGCAGCGGTTGGCTCGCCCTACCGCCATCCAGTAGTTCCCCGGGTAGGGATGGGGTCTGTTGTCGGCCGCCCTTGCGGGATTCGAGCGGGGCGCCGATGCGCCCCGTCGAAAACTCCTGCTTGCGCTGTATCCGCAGGATCCGATCAGAAGTCCCAGAACACCGGCACCCAGCGGAACGTCTCGCCGTCCAGCGACACCCGGCCCACTGACGGGAACGGAAGATGCGTGGCCACCAGCATTTCGCCGGTGCCGGCAAGGTCCTTCAGCAGAGCGACGCGAACGCGTGCGGATTCCTCCGGATCGTGCTCAAAACCGTTGTGCCAGTTCGGCTGGTCGAAGCCGACCGCGAATACCGCGTCACCGGCAAAGGTCAGGGCCTGCCCCGCAGACGCCACGCGCACCACGCAGTGGCCCGGGGTATGCCCACCGGTACGGCGGGCCGTCACGCCCGGCGCGATCTGCTGTTCGTCCTGGAAGGTGTGCACATAGCTGCTGTACTCGGCCCAGAAGTGCTTGGCCGTGGCGCGCAGCGCATCGGGGAAGCCCTGCGGCATGTTGGTACGGCTGAAGTCCGGCGACTTCCAGAACTCCACTTCCGCGGCTGCGACGTGGATCTTCAGGTCCGGGCGCAGCTGTTCCTTTACGCCTTCGACCAGCAGGCCGCCGACGTGGTCCATGTGCATGTGGGTGATCACCACATCGGTGATCTCGCCCAGGTTGATACCGGCAGCACCAAGGCGACGGATCAGCTGGCCGGCGCGCGGCAGCTGCAGGTCCGGGTCCATGCCCAGGCCGGCATCGATGAGGATGGTGCGATCACCGCTGTGCACCACCATCACGTTCAATGCCCAGTCGAAGGCATCCTGCGGCAGGTACATCTCTTCGAACCATTGGGCACGGTCGGCCGCCGGTACGTTGTGGCCGAGCATCTGGGTGGGCAACGGCAGGACGCCATCGCTGATCACCAGCACTTCGACCTCGCCCACTTTCAGGGCGTAGCGCGAGGGCACCAGTTCATCGAGGGCGGGAGCAATGGGCGCGGCGGTGTTTTCCATACTGAACATGAGGGATCTCCACGAAGAGGCGTTGGGCGGGCAGCAATGCAAGGCTGGCGCGAACGAATCCGGGCACTTGCCCATGGCGCAGGCAGTGGCATTGCCAGGGCACGGTTGCCTGGCAGGCCAGCGCTGCGGAGTTCATGGGAAGACGGGCCACTGCGCGGGCAATGGGCCCGGAACACGGCAGGTACCGTGTGGGATCAGCCTAGGCAGCACGCCGCAGGTGCGGTAGCGCCGTGAAGGGGTACGTCATGTTGCGTTCCGGGAAGCAATGCGGAACCGGCTGCAATGTCACCATTGCAAGCGCCTCTGGCTCGTTCGGTAGTGCGCAGGCCCAGGTCGGGCAGCTTCGGATGATCATCCAGTCGACCCCACTGTGGGTCCGTGCAATCAGGACGATCTATCAAGAAATTCGGACTTGTCATATCCCAGATGCCTGATTGCAGGCGCAAAGTACGTCTCACCACCCACCCATGAGAGTTCCCGCATGAACACCTTCGCACGCTCCCTGGCTATTGCCACCCTCGCCCTCTCGGTCCAGGCCGGCCTGTCCGCGCAGGCCGCCGAACCGGCCAAGCCGGCTCCGGTCACCGCCATCGCGCGCACCGCCAGCTACATCACCACCGCCGATGGCGTGCAGCTGTACTACAAGGACTGGGGCCCGAAAGACGGCCCGGTGGTGACCTTCAGTCACGGCTGGCCGTTGAACTCGGACAGCTGGGAATCGCAGATGATCTTCCTGGCCAACCACGGCTACCGCGTCATTGCCCATGACCGTCGCGGCCACGGCCGTTCCAGCCAGCCGTGGGACGGCAACGACATGGATCACTACGCCGATGACCTGGCCACGGTGATCAATACGCTGGACCTGCACGATGTGACCCTGGTGGGCTTCTCCACCGGTGGCGGCGAAGTGGCGCGCTACATCGGCCGGCATGGCACCGGGCGGGTTAAGAAGGCCGTGCTGATCAGCTCGGTGCCGCCGTTCATGCTGAAGACCGCCGACAACCCCAACGGCCTGCCGATCGAAGTGTTCGATGGCATCCGCAAGGCACAGATGGAGAACCGCGCGCAGCTGTACCGCGACATTCCGTCGGGCCCGTTCTATGGCTTCAACCGCCCCGGCGCGAAAGTGTCGCAGGGGCTGATCGATGCGTGGTGGGCGCAGGGCATGCAGGGCGGCCACAAGAACACCTACGATTCGATCGCCGCGTTCTCGGCCACCGATTTCCGAGCGGACCTGAAGAAGTTCGATGTGCCCACCCTGGTGATCCACGGTGACGACGATCAGATCGTGCCGATCGATATTTCCGGCCGCCAATCGGCAAAGCTCATCAAGGGCGCCAGGCTGATTGTCTACCCGGGCGCGCCGCACGGCCTGACCGATACCCACAAGGACAGGGTCAACCAGGATCTGCTGGCGTTCCTGCAGGATAAGTGAGCCGCCGGGGGCTCCGGCAATGCGCCGGAGCCCGCTTTCTGTTGAAAGGCGCGGCCTGGATGCTGGACTTCCGGCGCTGGAGATCGATAGCCGAGCATGGCTCGGCTCTACAGTGGAGCCAGCTCGCGCGCCAGAAACGGTGCCGTCCTGCTGCCCTTGGCGCGGGACACCTGATGAGGTGGCCCCGCCGCCACGATGGTGCCGCCCGCGCTGCCTGCGCCCGGGCCGACGTCGATCACCCAGTCCGCCTGCGCGACAGAACGCATGTCGTGCTCGATCATCACTACCGTGTTGCCTGCGTCCACCAGCCGCTGAAGCTGCACCAGCAGCCTGTCCGCGTCTGATGCATGCAGGCCGGTGGTGGGCTCGTCCAGTACGTACAGCGTGCGCCCACGCTGGCTGCGCTGCAGCTCTGTGGCCAGCTTGATGCGTTGCGCCTCACCCCCTGAAAGCTCCGTGGCCGGCTGGCCCAGCCGCAGGTAGCCCAGGCCGATCTCCTGCAGCAACTGCAGCGGGCGGGCGATGGCCTCTTCTTCGGCGAAGAACGCATGGGCCTGGTCCACCGTCATCTGCAGCACCTCGGCAATGTTGCGGCTGTTCCACTGCACCTTCAGCGTGGCCTCGTTGTAGCGGGCGCCGTGACAGGTGGGGCACGGCGCATAGACGCTGGGCATGAACAGCAGTTCGACGCTGACGAAACCCTCGCCTTCGCAGGTCTCGCATCGCCCCTTGGCTACGTTGAACGAAAAGCGGCCCGCATCGAATCGGCGACGGCGCGCGTCGGGTGTCGCGGCGAACAGCTTGCGCACGTGGTCGAACAGGCCCGTGTAGGTAGCCAGGTTGGAGCGTGGCGTGCGGCCGATGGGCTTCTGGTCCACCTGCACCACGCGCTGGATGGCGTCCACGTCGCCGGCCAGCTGGCCCCGCGTTGCTTCGATTACGGTGGGTCCTTCGGCAGGTGCGCTGTCGGCGCTGTCGTCTGCCGTCTCATGCCCAAGGTGCAGCAGCATCAGCTCGGGCAGCGCTTGCGCCATCAGGCTGGATTTGCCCGATCCGGAAATGCCGGTCACTGCAGTCAGCAACCCCAACGGCACCTGCGCATCCACACCGTGCAGGTTGTGGCGGTGAATGCCTTTCAGCGCCAGCCAGCTGTTGGCACTGCGCTGCCGGCTGGCCGGCGCCGGCACCCTGTCGAACAGGTACTGCGCCGTGCGTGAATCCTGAACGTTGCGCAGGCCGTCGGGCTCGCCACTGTAGAGAACGCGTCCGCCATGTTCCCCTGCCTGCGGGCCCACATCCACCAGCCACTGCGCGCGGCGCATCAGCTCCAGATCGTGTTCAACAACGAACACCGAGTTACCGCCGTCGCGCAGCCGTTCCAGCGCGTCGTACAGCGCCTGGCTGTCGGCCGGATGCAGGCCGGCCGACGGTTCGTCGAGCACGTACAGCACGCCGAACAGCAGCGAGCTGAGCTGCGTGGCCAGGCGCAGGCGCTGCAGTTCGCCGGCCGACAGCGTGGGCGTGGCGCGATCCAGCGAGAGATAGCCAAGGCCGAGCTCGCGAAGTTGCCGTACCCGCGCCATGCCCCCGCCCGCGAGCCGTTGCGCCGCCAGGCGTTTTTCCTCAGACAAGGCTGAGGTCAGACGCACGTCGGGTGCGCCGGCGTGGGTCACGCGGCCACTTGCTGCCCGCTTGGCGCGATCGCGGGGCGTTGCACGCCTGCTGGTACGCGCACCGTGGCTGTGTGCACTGAAGTCGCCCTGCGCGATGGGCTCGAGCAAGGCCGCCAGCTGGTCCAGCGGCAGCCGCAGGAACTCGCCGATGTCCACGCCGGCGAAGGTGACCGAAAGTGCTTCCGGCTTCAGGCGCTTTCCGTGGCAGGCGGGGCACAGCCGGCCCTCCATGTAGCGGGAAACACGCTTGCGCATCAGCGCGCTCTGGGTGTTGGCAAAGGTGTGCAGCACGTAGCGGCGTGCGCCGGTGTACGTGCCCATGTAGCTGGGTTCCAGATTGCGCTTGAGCGCGGCGCGGGTTTCGGCGGGCGTGAACCCGGCATAGACCGGCACGGTCGGGGTTTGCTCAGTGAACAGGATCCAGTCCCGGTCCTTCTTCGGCAGCTTCTTCCACGGCACATCGACGTCATAGCCCAGCGTGACCAGGATGTCGCGCAGGTTCTGGCCATGCCAGGCCGGTGGCCAGGAGGCGATGGCGCGCTCGCGGATGCTCAGCGACGGGTCCGGCACCATCAGCGCTTCGGTCACCTCATAGACGTGCCCCAGACCGTGGCAGGTGCTGCAGGCACCCTGTGGGGTGTTGGGCGAGAAGTCTTCGGCGTACAGCATGGGCTGGTGGGCCGGGTAGGCCCCTGCCCGCGAGTACATCATGCGCACCAGGCTGGACAACGTCGTCACGCTGCCCACCGATGAGCGCGCATTGCTGGCACCGCGTTGCTGCTGCAGGGCGACCGCCGGTGGCAGCCCGTCAATGGCATCCACGTCGGGCACGCCGGCCTGATCGATCAGGCGACGCGCGTAGGGTGCGACGGATTCGAAGTAGCGCCGCTGCGCTTCGGCGAAGACCGTGCCGAAGGCCAGCGAGGACTTGCCGGACCCGGACACGCCGGAGAACACCACCAGCGCATTGCGTGGAATGGAGACGTCGACATTCTTCAGGTTGTGCTCGCGCGCACCGCGGACCTCGATGCAGCCGCTGGCTGCGGCAGCACATGACGACTCGCCAAAGGGGGTGTTGGACATCTCAGCATTCCTGCATTCGGTGGGCGGATCGAGCATGGTGCGCCCGGTAGGCCATTCTCGCTGCTGCGGGGTGAATGGCGTGAGGGGGCGCGCAGCCACGTGCCGAATCAGAACGCCATGGCCGACGCAGTCCGCGCCGCCCCGCCGATTGTTAACGCGCGTTGCCTGAAGGATTGACGCCACCTTGCCCCACCCTTGATGGGGCCGCTCACAACGCATTCCTATGCTGGGCCCGCCACCTGCGAGGTGGTGATCAACCTGGAGATACCCCATGCAACGTGATCAGAAAGACCTCCCCCATCCGGACACGGAAGTGCAGCGCCCCGATCCTGTCAGCCCGCTGCAGGCAAAGCTGCACAACCACCGCAATCATGACGAAGCGCTGCAGGAAACCTTCCCAGCCAGTGATCCGATCTCTCCCTTCGTCGCTGCGCCCACGCCGGACGAGCAGGCCAAGCGCCTGGGTGAGCGGGTCAGGCTGCCAGATCGCCGCACGGATGAGGAGGCCGCGGGAGGTGACGCGTGATGCGGCACAGCTTCGCCCGTGTCGCGGCCGCGACGGCGCGATTGTCCGGCAGCCTGGGGGGCATTCGTCGCGGCGCTGGGTGTGATCATCACCTGGGCCGCGAGCGGGCCGGCCTTCCACTTCAATGACACGTGGCAGCTGGTGGTAAATACGGGAACGACCATCGTGACCTTCCTGATGGTGTTCCTGATCCAGCACACGCAGAACGCCGATACGGCCGCGCTGCACATCAAGCTGGATGAACTGATCCGGGTCAGCAAGGACGCCAACCAGGAGCTGTTGAACCTGGAGTCGATGGAGCCGGCGCATCTTGAGGAGATTCGCCAGCGCTACGAGGCACTGGCGAAGACCGCTGCAGACATCCAGTCCAAGAAGGAGCGCTGCATGCCGTGTGGTTCGGGCGCACTCTCGTAAAGACCGTGCGCAGTAATCCTGCGGGCGCTCACATGCCGCCTTCACCTGGCCCCTGCCCGATCGCAACCGGGCAGGACCTACGCTGAGCACTCCACTCACTGCGGAGCCCAGTATGGCTATCAAGACGGCGGAAGACCTGTTCATCCACGAACTCTCGGATATCTACAGTGCCGAGAAGCAGCTGACCAAGGCCCTCCCGCGCCTGGCCCGTGCGGCCGAGAACCCGGACCTGGCCGCAGCGTTCGAAACGCACCTGGAAGAAACGCAGGGCCAGATCGAACGCATCGATCAGGTGGTCGAGGTGCTCGGCATTCGCCTGAAGCGCATCAAGTGTGCGGCGATGGAGGGCCTGGTGGAGGAAGGCAAGGAAGTGATCGACAGCATCGACAAGGGGCCGGTGCGGGATGCGGCCTTGATCGGTGGCGCGCAGAAGGTGGAGCACTACGAGATTGCTTCCTACGGCACCATCGCCGCGCTGGCCAAGCAGCTGGGCTACAAGGATGCCCTGCCGCTGCTGCTGGAGACGCTTGAGGAAGAGAAGGCAACTGACGAAAAGCTGACCCTGCTGGCCAAGGGCGGCGGCAACGCCAAGGCCGCGCAGGCCGCCTGATCGACGCGCCCCGGAAGCCGGCTGCCACGGATGGCAGCCTCAGGGCTGGTACAGCACCTGATCATTGGGGCAGAAGAACGTGCGTCGCCGCGCGGTCCCCATGTAGAGCTTGCTGATCGGGCCACCGCACAGGGGACAGGCCTTCCTGGTGTGAACCTGCCAGTGCTTCTTCAACTCGAAGCGACGCTTCCATTCCAGGAAATCGAAGCTGTAGGCGCGGGCCTGCTCGATCATGGCGGTAAGCCTGCGTGGCGGCAGGTCGCCCAGCCGTGTGGCCGGATGCACGCCTATCCGGAACAGCACCTCGTTCTTGATGATGTTGCCCACGCCGGCGAAGACGCTCTGGTCCAGAAGCGCATCGCAGACCAGGACGTCCGGCATGGATTCTAGCTTGCGCCGGGCCAGCTTCGGATCCCAGGCATCATTCATCACGTCCGCCCGCCAGTCGTAGATGTCGTCCAGAGGCTGGTCAATCAAGCGCACGGAACACGCATAGAAGTTCAGCTCACCGTTGTCGAACACCAGCGATACCCGCGCCGGGGTCGGCTTCCGTTCGTCAATGCGCCAGCTGCCGAACATCATCAGGTGGATGCGCAGCGTGTGGCGGCTGAATTCCAGCAGGAAGTGCTTGCCCCAACTGCGGACCGCCTTGACCCTGCGGCCCTGCAGCGGTGACAGGTCGATGCGGCTGTTACCGGACACGGCGCGGACCACGTGCCCCTTGAAGTGGCTCGCTGCTTCGCGCAGCAGCACGATCGAAGGGCCTTCAGGCATGTGCATTCTCCTGCAGAAGCGCCTGCAGGCGCAGGGCGTTGCCGGTGGCAAGGCCCAGTGCGGTATTGTCCAGTACGAACCAGGCGGGTCGTTGCGCGCCGGATTCGCGCCGCAGTCGTTCCGCCAGCTCCGCCAGGGCCTGTTCGCTGTACGCACTGCGATAGATCTGCGGTTGACCGTGCCAGCGCCAGTAGCTCCACGTGCGGTCACCGCCGGGAACCGCTGCCGCCGGCACACGTGCCGGATCCGCAGCGACCCGTGCCACGCCATGCGCACTCAGAAGTGCATCCACTTCCGGCGTGAACCAGCTCGGGTGGCGCGGCTCGCACGCCAGATCGGCCCGCGTGCGGGCGCGCAGGCCTCGCAGGAAGGTTTCGGCCGTGATCGTGTCGTACACCAGGCTGGGCGGCAACTGCAGCAGCAACGGACCGAGCTTTCCGCCCAGCTCCAGCACGCCTTCAAGGAACTGTTCGAGCGGCTGCATCGCATCGCGCAGCCGACGCTCATGGCTGATCTCCCGCGGCAGTTTCACCGCGAACCGGAAGCCCTCCGGAACGCTCGCCGCCCATCTCGCGTAGGTGCTGGGCTGGTGCGGTCGATAGAAGGACGAGTTGATCTCCACCATCGGCAGGCGGGTGGCATAGCGCTGCAGTGCGCTGTCGCCCACGCCGAACGCTTCGTGAACCGCCCGCGGCAGCGACCAGCCCGCACAGCCCACACGCAGTGGGGCGGATGCACGCGGGGCGGCCGCGGCCTTCATCGTACCGACTGCCGGTACGGTTCCAGGGTCTCTCCCGCACCTGCATCCGTCTGCAACGGCGAGACCGACAGCAGACGATCCAGCGCACTGCTTCCCGAGTCGAGCGCCGACGCGCTGCGTACGAAGCCGGTCCAGTCGGAGATGGCGATCTTTCCCAGCGCCAGTTCGTCCACCCGCACGCTGCGCATCCGCCAGTGCGGAAACTGTCGACGCCCCACCCTGCCCCGGTTCAGCTCGACGATCCCACTGTGGCTGCCGGCCGCGAGAATGCGCGTGTACGCCGCATTGATCCCGGCCTCCGGGCCCTCCAGATACTGCAGGAAGCGCGAGCCATCGAACAGCAGCGTGCCGGTGACATCGACGGATTCGTTGAACTGCACCGCTTCGGCCACAAGCTGCTGCAGCCGCAGTTCCGTCAGGTTGCGGGAGGCTTCACTCACGTAGGCAATCGCGCGAAAAGGCATGGCACCACCGGTTGTTGCAGACCGCCCTACCTTAGCCACACGGATCGTAGGCGCAGTGAGATCGGTGTGGAGGCTGCGTCGAACTGTTGCGTAGCCCTTCCCCATAGCGTTGACGCGCTGGTCGGGCACAAGCCGCAGACCGCCGCAATGTCAGGCGCGCCCGGTACGCAGCCACTTCAGCAGGCGACCGCCTCGTCGGAAGGTGTGAACCGCCCAAGGTGGGCGCTGCGCGCAGCCCTGATGCGGCGATAACATCCACGGACTTCGGGCTGGCCCCGGTCCGCGCTCAGCGCATCGGGCTGGACAGTGCCGTGCCGCCGGCTCGACTTCGCAGGCTGCCAGCCGGAGCGCGCGGAGCGTCCGCTGCCACCAGCGCCTGTACCACACGATGTTGCATACGGTGAGCGCCGCCTTCCACGCCCACGACATACACGAAGCGCCCATCGAACTTGGCGTGCGCGTCCTCCAGGACATCGTCGGCCTGCAGCGCCCGCTTGAGCGACTTCATCCATGTCCGTTCAGGCATGCGGTCCAGTTCCACCACGACGGCTGTGCCACCGCAGTCCAGCGGCATGCACTCGACACGCAGCACGCGGGGGGAAGCAGAATCGGTTCCGGATAGCGGCATGAGAAAAGCTCCGATGCGGGGGACGGCGGCAGTATCCATGGCACGTGCCAAGGCGCCGTCAACAAACTCCATCCGGCCCTGCACGCTGCCTATACGGTGCTGGAAGCGCGCTTCACGGGCTTCGCGCCGGGCTGACAAGCCGCACGCACCGTATTGATGCTACACAGCACAGACTGGCGTTCCCGAAGCAACACAGGCTGCACACATGCAATCCGGATTGAGCCAGCGCAGATGCAACCTGCTGCTGGTGGAAGACCAGCTCGACCTGGCAGCACTGATGGAACATGCACTTGAGGACGCTGGCGACCAGGTGACACACGCCTACAGCGTGTTCGACGCGCTGGGACTGCTGGATACCCAGCGGTTCGACGGCGCCGTGCTGGACGTCGAGCTTCGAGACGGCGTGGTATTTCCAGTCGCTGATCGCCTGGCGGAACTTGGCATCCCCTTTCTGTTCGTCTCTGCGGTCTATGACCAGCTGGTGCCACAGCGCCACCGCCGGGCTGCCTTCGTGGCCAAGCCATTCCACATCGATCAGTTGCAGGACACTGTGCGGCGTGTGATCAGCTGCACAACACGCTAGCACCCGTCCCGCACTTCAGGCGGCGTTCGCGTAGGGCTCAACGACTGCAAGCAGCTTCTCCATCGCTTCGGCTTCGTCCTGGCTGGTTACTGCCCGCTGGATGAAACGGCACCAGTCGGCAAGGGCGATCCTCTGCAGCTCGCTCGCGCTGACCGACAGGCAGCGCATCGGCCAGAACGGCAACCGCCGCTGCCCGACCCGGCCACGCCCGAGTTCGGTCAGTTCGGTGTGGCTGCGGGCCCCGCTTACGCGGGAGAAGGCAACATCCAGCCCGTCCGCGGGGCCTTCCATGTATTGCAGGAAGCGCTGCCCGTCAAACAACAGGACCCCGGTCACGCCCGCTGATCGATTGAAGCGGGCCGCATCTTCCATCAGTGCAGCCAGGCGTTCCGGCGTGAACCCGGGGGCAGCCCGGCTGGCGTAGACAATCGCGCTGTTCGGCATCGGCCGCTCCTGCTTTCCCAGCCGATCAATCTATGGTCGGCAGCGTTCACGCGCCGTAAACGCGTACAGGGAGCGCGTCACATATTGGCCGATGTGCCCGGGTTTCATGGGATTCGGCCTGAATCGGAGACGCCTGACGGCGCGACCGCCTGCTGCGGTGCGGCGAAATGGCCGGTGTTTACGCAATGGCCGGCCCGGTCAGCACGGCAGGGGCACCCGCCGCCCCCATTTCCGCCAGATAGGCTGAAAATCCCCCTGCGGCGCGCCCTTCCAGACGCGCACTGGTGAAGACGACGGGAGCACCGGCCCAGCGTACATCCGCGCCGCAGGCCTGCAGCGCCCTCACCATTTGAACGTCTTCCCCGCAGCGCAAGGCAGGAAAACCGCCGACCGCACGATAGAAATGGGCAGAGACACCCAGGTTGGCACCATGGATGCGCCCGTGACCTTCCCCCCACTGCTGCCGCCCCTGGAATACCCTGCGCAGGCGATGTTCGGACGGGCAGCGCGCCGCAATGTCCACCAGTCCGCAGAAGGCGTCACACGGCTGCTCCAGTTGTCCAACCAACCAGTCGCCAGGGACCTCGCTATCAGCGTCGGTGCTGGCCAACCACGTGGCGCCGCGACCCAGCAGCTCGACGGCGGCCGCTGCGCGGGCAATCCCCACGCAGCGTGCATCCAGCCGCACAATGCCGACGCGCTGTTGGTGGCAGATGGACGCCGTCGCATCCGAGCAAGCGTCCAGTGCAACCACCACTTCGACCGCTTCGCCGCCCAGGCCCGGGTGCAGGGCCGCCCTTCGGATCGATTGCAGGCAGCGCGCCATGCTGGCTGCCTCGTTGTGCGCGGGGACCAGAACGCCTATCACCGCAGGCCCTCGTTGCGGGCCAGTGACAGCGTGCCGCGCGTCCAGCCCTGCAGCACGAAGTCCGCATCGCGATAGTGGAAGGCTTCGTGCAGGCCGTGGCCCAGGCACCGATGCACGACTTCGGTCCGGCTCATCCGCCCGGGGAACGAGGGCAACCAATGGCAGGCGACCAGCAATCCGTCGTCACGAAGTGCTTGATCGATTCCGGCACGCAGCTCGCGAAGGGCGCTCGTCCCGAGGTAGTAGCCCATCTCACCGCAGACGATCAGGTCGAAGCGCCCCGGCGGCCATTGCTCGGGGTGGCTGGCGCAGTGGACCTGCACGTGCGGCAGGTGGGCCAGGTTGCGGCGGGCCCGGAACGCTGCGCGCGGGCTGATATCGGTGGCCAGCAGGCGCTCACAGCGGGCCGCCAGGGCCTCGGTCAGCACGCCGTTGGAGCATCCCAGCTCCCAGCCACGATTGAACTGGCGCTGGCTCAGGCTGGCCAGCAGCAACGCACGCTTGCGTTCTTCATACCACCGACTGCGGTAGCCAAAAGGGTCTTCCTGCTCATGCAGTTCATCGAAGTACGGTTGCGCGCTCATGCCAGAAATACCTCGTAATCGCGGAAAAATCGGGCCAGTACATGGGAAGGCAGCACCGGCGGGCTGTTCAGGCCCGGCACGTTGCCCGTCTGCGTCCGGAACCGGGCGATCGCACTTCGTTTCACCGACGTCACTGCGGAAATGTCGACAAGCTGCGGGGACTCCCACGCCATATGCGCGCAGGCCGGATCCAGCCAGTGCCAGCCCCACACCGGGTACTCCAGGCGACGGCAACCCACTGCGCGCGCGGCGCGGCAGGCTGCACGCCCTGCCGCTTCGTGATCGGGATGCCCATCGAAGCGCCAGGGCGCCAGTACCAGATCGCCCGGCTGCAGGCGCTGCTGCAGCCAGTCCTGCAGGCCCTGTTCGTGCTTGCTGACCGCGCCATCGCCGATGCCGAGATGAAACGTCGCGTCGGCCGCAATCCCAAGTTCCGCCAATGCCGCTGCAAGCTCTGCCCGACGCGCCGACCGCAGGCGCTCCGGTGTCCACCACGGTTCACCCGGATAACACGCTTCACCATCGGTCACGGCAATGACGCCAACCTCCATGCCCTGTGCCGCGGCATGATGGAGCAGCCCGCCACAGCCAAGAATCTCGTCGTCGGGATGCGGCGCGACGACCACAAGGCGGTCATGGTCGGCGCACAGTGAACGGGCGGACGTGGACGGTTGCTGCCAGAGCCAATCGCAGCGCAGCCAGGCCTGTTCCTGAGTTCCCCCTCCTTGCAGGGGTGTGCTGGCTACAGCGCCCATGCGGTCTCCTCGGCTGCCCGCTGCTCACCCAGCCACTGCCAATCGCGATCGGCATGGCACTGCCTGAGGAACACCGTCAGGTCCGCCCAGCGGCGGGCGTGACCGTCTTCCAGGCACATCGGCGCCGGACCGAGCGCGCGACCTGCAAGGTCCAGGACGCGCGTCGCCGCCCGCTCGACCACGCAGCGCAGCCGCACTACGTCTCCCCGATGCGCCGATTGGGGCGCGTCGTCGATGCGCGCGGCCACTTCGCGAAGCAGCGCCGCAGCCGGCCCCAGCACAAGGTCCGCTGCACCCAGCAGCCGTGCGCGGTTGCCGTCGCTGCAGGCCGGCCGCATGCGTTCAGCCAGTGCCACCGCTGCGCCAAACCAGACCGCCGCGATACCGGCTCCGCCATGCCAGAAGCCCGGCCGTTGCAGGTAGGCGTCGCGCGGCCCCAGAATCGTCATCGGTGCGCCGTCGAAGCGCACCGTCGTGGACGGAATGCCGGCCATGCCAGCCGCCGGCCAGGGCTCACCCGAAAGCGTGCACCAATGCTCCGCCGCCACATGGCACAGACACACGCCGTGTGTGTTCCGCACGGTTACCAGTGCCGCATCCACCCACGCGCTGCCTGAACACCAGGGCTTGTCACCATACAGCCCACCGCCGGCGTCGATGCGCAGGGTGTTGGCTGGGCCTTCTGCGGCCCACACCGCCAGCAGCTGCCCTTCAGCAACCCTAGGCGCGTTCAGCTCGGCAATGATCGCCTGGGCGTCGTAATGCGCTTCCAGTACCTTGGCCAAGCAGAGGTCCTCTGCCCCCCACGCCGCCAGCGCCCGCCAACGCTGCAGCGTGTGGCCACTTCCGGGCAAAGGCAGTGCGGGCTGCTGGGCGAGAACCTGGCGCGCGCGGTTGAACAGCGAAGAAGGCGACGTCACATCCTGCATGGCCGGTCTGCAATGAAGATAGGTCATGAACGTAGGCGCCCTGCGGTCACATCACTGTCTTGGCGATGTGGCGGCCACATGAATACCCGGCGCAGTGTTCCTCACGCGGTCACCGCTGGCGCTGTTCGCTTGCACGCACGCACTGGCGCAGTTCCCATAGCCATGGCAACACCACCAGCCCAAGCGCCGGCAGCAATACAAACCCCCACAGCGCCGGTGCTGCCGGTGCCACATTGACTGCCCAACGAGGCTCGGCCTGCCACCCCACCCCGCCCAGCAGCACCCAGGGAGCGGCGTCGAGCACACTGTGCACGTGCTGCTCGGCCGGGCTGATGCGTCGCCGCCCGTCCGCGCTGACGGTGTCGAGGTAGCCGGCGATTGCATGCGCGATGACCAGGACTGCCAGCAGCGCGACGAGCAACCACGTGCTTTCCAGCACGAGCCACGCCAGCACGCCGCTGCCGATAAGCAGCAGCTGCAGCCCATGCAGCAGGCTCTCGCGCATCGCGGACGTGTGCGGCAGGTCGGTACGCCGGTGAAAGTGGAAGTCCAGCGCACCGGCGGCCAGCCAGACTGCGTAGACACCGGCCATGACAATCGCGCTCATGACGGCCTGCTCAGGGGGTCAATACGATCTTGCGGCAGTCGTCGTCCTTGGCATCGAACATCGCATAACCTTGCGCTGCGTCGGCCAGGCGCATCCGGTGCGAGATGATGTCACCCGGATCCAGCTTTCCTTCGATGATTGCGTCCAGCAGTTCCGGCATCAGTCCCTGCACGTGGGTCTGCCCCATCTTGAATGTCAGGCCCTTGTCGAACGCATCGCCCAGCAGGAACCCGTGGATGAAACCGGCATAGACACCGGGAATGCTGACCACGCCGCCGCGGCGGGCGGCTGCGATGCACTGACGGATGGCCACGCCGCTGCTGCCTTCCAGTTTCACGGCGGTCAGCGCTGACTCCAGGGCACTGCCCTCGGCCTCGAAACCGACGGCCTCGATGCAGGCATCCACGCCGCGCCCACTGGTCTGGGTCAGGATGTAGTCGGCTGGGTCCTCGATCTCCTTGAAGTCGATCGGCGTCACACCATAGGCACGGCGCGCGTAGTCCAGGCGGTAGCGAAGATGGTCGACCATGAAGATGGTCTCCGCCCCCAGCAGCCGGCAGCAGGCCGCGCTCATGAGCCCAACCGGACCGGCACCGAAGATCGCCACTGTCGAGCCCGGCTTGACCCCTGCGTTCAGCGCGGCCTGATAGCCGGTGGGCAGAATGTCCGACAGGAACAGAACCTGTTCGTCGGCCACGCCTTCCGGGATGCGCAGTGGGCCCACATTCGCCTTGGGCACGCGCACGAATTCGGCCTGTCCGCCTGCCACGCCGCCATACAGATGGCTGTATCCGAACAACGCCGCCGGAGGCAGAAGGCCCTTCTGGTTCAGCGCAGCGCCCTTGCCCGTGTTGGTGGTCTCGCAGGCGGCATACTCGGCCAGCCGGCAGTGGAAGCACTCGCCACAGGCGATCACGAAGGGGATCACCACACGATCACCCGGCCTCACCTGCGTTACGCCGCTGCCGACCTCTTCCACCACGCCCATGAATTCGTGGCCCAGCACATCGCCGTCGTGCAGATCGGGAATCTTGCCCCGATACAGGTGCAGGTCCGAACCACAGATGGCGGTGGCGGTAACCCTCAGGATCAGATCGTCCTCAGCCGCCAGCACCGGGTCCGGCACGGTCTCGACGCGCACATTCTTGCGGCCGTGATAGGTCAATGCCTGCATCGTGCTTCTCCAGAAGATCGGAACGACAGCATCGCAGGGACGTCCTCCCGCCCCGGTGACATCCAGGTGTGCACAGCGTTCATTCCGCGGCGTCGTAGCGTTAACCCCGACCGGGTCACGCTGCGAACACCCGCCACAGGAGCCCAGCATGAACGACAAGCTGCCTTTCAATCCAACAACAGACGTGGACGATCAATCGAAGGCGCACACCCCGGACAAGCGGCGCAATGATCGAGCGAAGTGGAAGGCGCACGACATGCCGGACGACGGCGATGGCCCCAAGGCCGTACCTGAGGACTACGAACGTCCCGACCCCGATCCGACGGGCAAGCGTTGAGGCCGCCTCACATCCTGGATGCGCCGGATTCACGCGTCATGGTGCGCTACCGGCGCAAGCTGCATGCACGGTTTCCGGTCAGCCTGAACGAGGTGTTGCATGTGGAAACGCAACGGTCTCTCGCTGGTGCTGCTTGCACTCACTGTCGTCTTCATTGTCGGGCAGGCAGTTGCGGGACATCACGTGCACAACCAGACGTTGACGCAGCACGGACGCGCGCCGGTCGACCTGTGGCACTACCTGGCGACCGGGCATTTTGTCAGCGCTACATTCGAAAACTGGGAGAGCGAGTTCCTGCAGATGGGGATGTACGTTCTTCTGACCGTCAGCCTGCGCCAGCGTGGCTCAGCAGAATCCCGGCCGCTGGACCCCGCGCAGGAGCAGAACCACGTCGAGCCGGGCCCTGCGCCGTGGCCGGTTCGTCGCGGTGGCGCATGGAAGGCGGTATACAGCCACTCGCTTGCGATCGCCTTCGGCCTGTTGTTCCTGCTCAGTTTTACATTGCATGCATTGGGTAGCTGGCGCGCCGAGCAGGTCGAGCAGCAGTTGCAGGGATTGCCGGTGCCGGGTTTCCTGGAGCATCTGGGCAGCAGCACGTTCTGGTTCGAATCGATGCAGAACTGGCAGAGCGAATTCCTTGCCGTGCTGTCCCTAGTCGTGCTCACGATCTTCCTGCGGCAGAAGGACTCACCGCAATCCAAGCCGGTCGAAGCTCCGCACGCGCAGACAGGTGATTGAGCCATGGGAAATGCTCCGTCAACGGCCTTGCTGATCATCGATATGTTCAGTCGCTTCGACTTCCCGGGTGCGCAGGCGCTGGCACCGGCTGCGGAGCGGGCGGCCAGACAGATCCGGCGCTTGAGAGACCACTTCGATGACCACGGATGGCCGGTCATCTACGCCAATGACAATTTCTCGGACTGGAAGCGTGACTTCCGCCAGCAGGTAGCACAGTGCCAGCGGGATGGAGGACCGGCCGGGCGAATTGCCGGCCTCCTCTCTCCCCTGCCCGACCACTACTTCGTGCTCAAGCCCAAGCATTCGGCGTTCCTGGCCAGCCCGTTGCCGATTCTGCTGGCCAAGCTCGGCGTGCGCAGCCTTTGGCTCGCTGGGATGACGGCCGATTCGTGTGTCCTGGCCACTGCGCTGGACGCCAACGCCAGGGAATTCGACGTAGTGGTGGCACGGGAGGCCGTGGCGGGGACGCCGGCCCGCAAACAGCGTGCGATGGCGCTGCTCGCCGATTCGGGTGCAGCCCGGGTCGCACGGCTCGCCTCGCTAGTCCCGGCATGACCGGCCGGAGGGGACTCAGGCCCGGTCTGCGATTCCCTTTACACCGGCGTGACCGGCGCAATGTGCGCAGCAGAAGATCTGACCGCTTCCTTCAACGCCATGGCCGATGATCGCGCAGTCGCAATGTGCGCAGCGCGGTGCGAACGCGTGGATGGCGCACTCGAACGAATCGAAGGTGCCGCTGCGTCCACCCTGCTGGAGGGTGAAGCTCTTGTCGTAGTCATTGCCGCAGACATCGCAGGTGGCCATGGGGCACCTCATGCGGAGGAAGGAGCATGCAGTGTCGCGGGCGCGGGTGTCGGTAGTCGTGAATGCATCGCGTCGCCAGCGTGCAGAACACCGATGTGTTCATTACGCAGGCTGCAGCCCGCGTTGGCAACGCCCAGCCCACGCGTCTCAGCGTGCCTTGCCGGGCTCGGCACTGCCACCAGGCGATGTGCCGCGACCACAGGGAAACGCCGCGCGCAGCCCTTCGACAACCAGGGCAGACGCATCCTGTTGCAATCGCTCGCGGGGCAGCTGCCGGAGATGGGAAGACACCTGATCGACCAGTTCATGCGGAAGGATCCGGCCCTGCCCACACCACTGCCCGCGGCTGGCATCGGCAACACCCAGAATGTAGCTGCTGGCCCGGGCGCTGGACAGCCCCCGGCACTGTTCGCCATCGCAGAACCCGTCAGCGCCTTTGCCCTGCAGCAGCGTGATGAGCTCCGCCCCACTGACAAGCCAGGTGCGTTCCGGTTGCGTTGTGCCTGCCACGGCGGGTCCCACCAGGGCGCCGAGGCCCAGTGTCAGGAGCCAACGCATGCGGCGGTGCGCGCGACGGGCGTGATGTCCTTTCATATCGGGCTCCTGGCTGTCGTTTTTCTGGATTCCACGCGGCGCCGGTCAGAGTTGATCAAGCTGGTTGCGTGGTTGAAACGCCGGGTCGTCCTCAGCGTCCAGCATGGCATCCACCAAGGCGTCGAAGGGCGCGGCAGCGGCATCCAGGTCCGTGGAAGAAAGGAATCCGGATTCCCCCTGGCCGGCCAGGGCAATCGCGGCAACGGTCTCGCGCTCACCTTCCTCTGCCCAGAGATAGTCGTGGACCAGTGCCACCCCGTGGTCGCCTGCCTTCAGGAAATCGGCCGCGCCCCGTGCCACAGTCAGAAACGCGATGAGATCGTAGAGGCTCTCCGAATACGTCAGCGATCCCGCAACAAAGTGCGTACCAGTGCGGTCATAGGCGGCAACCTGGATATTCTCGGCCTGCGCGGATGCAAGGAAGGCCTTCAATGCGGCGCAATTGTCGGGGTAGCGGGCCAGCAGGGCCTGGCAGTCTATGAGCAGTTCATCCAACGCCTCGTCGCTTGAAGACGCCAGGCATTCACCGTTGCGCAAGCGCCACGGCCCGGCGATGCATCGCCAGTCGGACCATCGGGATGGCGAAGGCAGGGGCGCCGCCAGCCACCTGGAGAGATCTTCGTGGCGCAACTGCAGGCGGAACAGCGCTGAATAAGGCTCTGACAAGGCGATGATCCATCCGGTCTGCGTGTCCAGATGGCTTTTAGCAGACAACGCGCGACCCGCCAACACCCCAGTGCCAGCCTCATGGACTGCGCCTGCGACTGCTACTGCCGCAGGCGCGGCGCCGGACTATCGCGCAGCCGTTGACCCTCTCACCACGCACCTCCCCGTCATCACCAGTCTGCGTACCGGCAGCTCCGGCATGCGCAGGCGCTCCAGCAACAGCGACATCGCAGCTCGCCCCATCTCTTCAACCGGCTGCTCGACCACGGTAATACCCGGTTCGACCAGCTCGGTCCATCGCTCGTTGTCGAAGCCTGCCAGCGCCAGCTCTCCTGGAATCGCAAGCCCAGCGCTGCGGGCCGCTTTCAATGCGCCCATGAGCAGCAGGCTGTTGCTGGCGACCAGCGCATCGGGACGCGAAGGACTGGTCAACCACTGCTCGACCGTTGCGATGGCGGCCTCGGCCGTGGGCTCTACCTCCCGGTAGTCCGGTTCCAGCCCGTGCCTGCGCATTGCAGCGATATAGCCGTCGCGGCGTTCGGACGCCGTGGTACTGGTGCTGCCGAACAGGCCACCGATGCGGCGATAACCGCGCTCGGCCAGGTGCTCGACCAGGCGTGACATCGCCGCTGCGTTGTCGAGGACCACGCTGTCGATCGTGCCACCCGGTGCGGCACGGTCGACCAGGACCGTAGGGTAATCCAGCGTGAGCCGGTCCAGCCGCCCCACCGTGGTCCGGGTGGGCGCAAAAATCAGCCCACTGATGCGTTCCTCATGCATCAACTGCAGATACAGCGCCTCGCGCTCGGGGTCCTCATCGGTGTTGCAGAGGGTGACGCGAAGGCCTTCCCGGTATGCGACTTCCTCCACGGCGCGGATCAGCGCGGTGAAGAACGGGTTGCGGATATCGGCCACGATCAGGCCGATGATGCCGGTATGCCGGGCGCGCAGGCGTCTTGCCTGCAGGTTGGGGTGATATCCGGTCTGGCGGATCGCCGCCTCCACCCGGCCGCGCACGGCCTCGCTGACCGGGCCGCCGCCGAGCACCCGCGACACCGTGGACTTGGATACCCCCGCCACGCGTGCGACGTCATTGATGCTGATGCTCACTGGTAACGTTCCCGGAATCGAGCGCTTTTCTGGGCCGGACGGCCGTCCAGGACCATGTTAACGCCAAAGGACTATTGGATTTTTGTGCACTGCACATTGAAATGGCGAGTGGGAACGTTCCCAATACGTCTCAGCCACCCCTTCCGCGGAGCCCCCTTTGTCGCCCCAGACCTCCCCTTCCCCGGCCAGCCGGGAACTGATCCGCCTGGACGCGCGGGCGCAGGACAAGACCGATGCCATTGCGCAGGTCGCCCAGATGCTGGTCGCGGCCGGCTGCGTGGCGCCGGGGTACGAAGCCAGCATGGGGCGGCGCGAAACGCTGGCGAACACCTTCCTTGGACACGGCGTAGCAATCCCGCACGGGCTTGGCGAGGACCGCCATCTGGTGCACCGCGATGGCATCGCCGTGCTGCAGTTGCCGCAAGGCGTGGAATGGAACCCGGGACAGGTCACCCGTCTGGTGGTCGGCATCGCTGCCCAGTCGGATACCCACATCACGGTGCTGCGCCGCTTGACCCGGCTGATCCAGGACGAGTCCACGCTGCAGCGGCTGTTCATCACCACCGAGGCGGGCGAGATCGTGAACGCGCTGGCCGGCGATGTTGCGATTGCCGCCACCCACGCGCCAGCGGTAGATCTGGCCGAGCGCTTCGAATGGACCATCGCCTACCCCAACGGACTGCACGCACGTCCTGCGACGCGTTGGGCCGAGACGGCGCGCGGCTTCGCAGCCCGCGCGCAGGTCCGCGCAGGCGATCAGGCGGCCGATGCCAAGAGTCTGGTAGCGCTGCTTCAGCTCGGGCTGCGTGAGGGCGATGCCGTGCGTGTTTCTGCCGAGGGCGCCGATGCCCCCGCGCTGCTGGCTGCGCTGCGCAAGGTCATGGATGGATTGGTCGCACAGGAAAGGGCTGATGCCGAGCGTGCAGCCCAGCGCAAGGCAGCAGCCCCTGTCGCCGGGTGGAAACCGCCCGAAGCGCAGGCAACGATCATTGGCATCGGCGCCAGCCCCGGATTGGCGATCGGCCCGGTGCATGTGCTGGCCAGCACGCAGGCGGAAGTCACCGACCGTCCTACCCCGCTTGGCGAGGGCGGCGCACGCCTGCAGGATGCACTCGGCCGCACCCGCCAGCAGCTGGCCGCCCTGCAGGACGACACCCAGCGCCGCCTTGGCGCTTCGGATGCGGCGATCTTCAAGGCGCAGGCCGCGCTGCTCGACGACACCGACCTGATCACCCGCACCTGCCAGCTGATGGTTGAAGGCCATGGTGTGGCGTGGTCATGGCACCAGGCCATCGAGCAGATCGCCTCCGGGCTGGCGGCGCTGGGCAATCCGGTGCTGGCCGGGCGCGCGGCGGACCTGCGTGATGTCGGCCGGCGCGTGCTGGCGCAGCTTGACCCTTCTGCTGAAGGTGGTGGCCTGGCGGATCTGCCGTCGCAACCGTGCATCCTGATCGCCACAGATCTCTCGCCTTCGGATACCGCCAATCTCGACACCGGTCGCGTGCTCGGCCTGGCCACCGCGCAGGGCGGGCCGACCTCGCACACCGCCATCCTCTCGCGCACGCTGGGCCTGCCGGCGCTGGTGGCCGGCGGCGCCGGGCTGTTGGCGATCCAGCCAGGCCGCGAAGCGATCATGGACGGCAGCAGTGGGCGGCTCTACCTGTCACCCTCCGATGCCGATCTCGCCTCGGCACGCGAATGGATCGCCGAACAGCAGCAGATCCGCGAGCGCGAAGCCGCGCAACGCGCGCAACCGGCCCAGACCCCCGACGGCCACCGCATCGACATCGGCGCCAACGTCAACCTGCCCGACCAAGTGCCACTGGCACTGGAACAGGGTGCGGAAGGCGTCGGCCTGATGCGCACCGAGTTCCTGTTCCTCGAACGTGGCAGTACGCCCAGCGAGGAGGAGCAGTACACCACCTATCTGGCGATGGCCAAGGCACTCAACGGCCGCCCGCTGATCGTGCGCGCGCTCGACATCGGCGGCGACAAGCAGGTGGCGCACCTGGAACTGCCACGCGAGGAGAACCCGTTCCTCGGCGTGCGCGGCGCGCGCCTGCTGCTGCGCCGCCCTGACCTGCTGGAGCCGCAACTGCGTGCGCTGTATCGCGCCGCCAAGGACGGTGCACGCCTGTCCATCATGTTCCCGATGATCACGTCGGTGACCGAGCTGGTCGCACTGCGCGCCATCTGTGAGCGCCTGCGTGCCGAGCTGGAGGCGCCGGTGGTGCCGATCGGCATCATGATCGAAGTGCCGGCTGCCGCCGCTCAGAGCGACGTACTGGCGCGCCATGCCGACTTCTTCTCGATCGGCACCAATGATCTGACCCAGTACGTGCTGGCGATCGACCGACAGAACCCGGAACTCGCCGCCGAGGCCGACAGCCTGCATCCGGCGGTGCTGCGCGCGGTCCGCGCCACGGTTGAAGGCGCACGGCTGCATGGGCGCTGGGTCGGCGTCTGTGGCGGCCTGGCCGGCGATCCCTTCGGCGCCATGTTGCTGGCTGGCCTGGGCGTGGACGAACTGTCGATGACCCCGAACGACGTCCCGGCGGTGAAGGCGCGCCTGCGTGGCACCGCGATGACCGAACTGCAAGCGCTGGCCAGCACCGCACTGGGGTGCGAAACCGCCGAGCAGGTGCGCGGCCTCGATGGAGCGCGCGCATGACTGCCCGCGCCGTCACCGTGACCCTGAACCCGGCCATCGACCAGACCGTGCGCCTGGCCCGCCTGCAGCCAGGCCGGGTGCATCGCGCCGGCAGCTCCCGCGATGACGCAGGCGGCAAGGGCATCAACGTGGCGGCCTGCCTGGCCGACTGGGGCGTGCCGATCACCGCGCTGGGTGTGCTGGGCGACGGTAACGACGGCGTGTTCCGAACGCTGTTCCGTGAGCGGGGCATCATTGACGGCTGCCTGCGCGTTCCGGGCCATACCCGCACCAACATCAAGCTGGTCGAAGAGGCCAACGGCGAAACGACGGACATCAACCTGCCAGGCCTGGCCGTGGACGCTGCCGATCTGGACGCGGTGTCGCGCCAGCTCGGCGCCCTGCTCTCGCCCGGCCTGCCGGTCGTGCTGTCCGGCAGCCTGCCGCACGGACTACCGGCCGATGCATGGGCGCGGTTGCAGGCGCAGGCCGGAACGGCCGGTGCGCGCGTGCTGCTGGACACCAGCGGCGATGCGCTTGCAGCTGCGCTGGACGGCGCGCAGGGCGCGCTGCCCTACGCCATCAAGCCCAACCGCCACGAACTGGAGGCCTGGACCGGCACGTCGCTGCCAGATCGCAGCGCACTGCGCGCTGCAGGCCAGGCCTTGGTCGAACGCGGTGTCGCACTCGTTGCCATCTCCATGGGGACCGACGGCGCGCTGTTCATTGATCGCGCCGGCGCCCTGGTCGCGCGACCGCCGCGTCTGGCCCAGGGCAGCACGGTGGGCGCCGGTGATGCCATGGTCGCCGGCATCGCCGCCGCGCTGTTGGAGCGCTCCCTCGACCTCGCCGCCTGTGCACGACTGGCCACGGCGTTCTCGATGAGCCGGCTGGATAGCGGAGACGCGCGGCGGGTCGATCCGGCGCAGGTGCGCGCCGGGGCCGGCGATGTACTGATCGAGCGGTTGGATTGAAACACCTGCCGGAGGAGCAGCGGTTGGCTTCGGGCCACCCGCGATGCCTCCGGCAAGGACGAACCCGAAGCATTCCAGGAGTTCCCATGCACGCTTCCACCGTAGTCATCGCCGCTGGCGAACGCAGCATCGAGGCGGTACTTGCCGCCGAGGCTCTGCGTCGCGCGGCCCGCCAGCGCGGGCTTGAGCTGATGATCGAAATCCGCAGCGACCAGGGCGTGACCGGCGCGCTGCCCGCCTCTGACGCCGCCTCCGCGACCCAGCTGCTGCTGGTGGGCGATAGCGAGGCAGACATCGCACGCTTCGGCAATGCCCGCATCGTGCATGCCAGCCTGGGCGAGGTATTGGACGATCCGGTCGCCGCGCTTGCACCGCTCGCAGCTGCGCCGGCCAGTGCCCCCGCCACCGGGGCTGGCAAGCGCATCGTTGCCGTCACCTCCTGCCCCACCGGCATCGCCCACACCTTCATGGCGGCGGAAGGCCTGCAACAGGCTGCCAAGGTGCTGGGCCATGCGATCCGGGTGGAAACCCAGGGCTCGGTCGGCGCGCAGGATGCGTTGAGCGATGCGGAAATCGCCGCTGCCGATGTGGTGCTGATCGCCGCCGACCGCGAAGTCGATCTGTCGCGTTTCGCAGGCAAGCGCCTGTTCAAGAGTGGTACCAAGCCGGCGATCAATGACGGCCAGAACCTGATCCGCAAGGCGCTGGCCGAGGCCGGCGTGCACGCGGGGACAGCGGCTTCGGGCCGTACCGCAGAGAAGAACAAGAGCACCGGCCCTTACAAGCACCTGATGACCGGCGTGTCGTTCATGCTGCCTTTCGTGACAGCCGGCGGCCTGTTGATCGCACTGGCGTTCGCGCTCGGTGGCATCTATGCCTTCGACGACGCACACAAGGGAACGCTGGCCTGGTCGCTGTTCCAGATCGGCGCCAAGTCCGGTTTCATGCTGATGGTGCCGGCGCTGGCCGGCTACATCGCCTACTCCATCGCCGACCGCCCAGGCATCGCGCCCGGCATGATCGGCGGGCTGGTTGCGGTCAACATGGACGCAGGTTTCATCGGTGGCATCCTCGCGGGCTTCATCGCCGGCTACGGCGTGCACTGGATCAACCGTGCGCTGCGCCTGCCGCGCAGCCTGGAAGGCCTCAAGCCGGTGCTGATCCTGCCGGTGCTGGGCACGCTGCTGGTCGGCCTGCTGATGATGTACGTGATCGGCACGCCGGTGGCCGCACTGCTGGCCTGGCTGACCGACTGGCTGCGCGGCATGGAGGGCAGCAGCGCGATCCTGCTCGGTTTGCTGCTGGGCGGCATGATGGCCGTTGACATGGGTGGACCGGTCAACAAGGCGTCCTACGCCTTCTCCACCGCGTTGATCTCCAGCCAGGTGTACACGCCGATGGCGGCGACCATGATCGGCGGCATGACGCCACCCCTGGGCATCGCGCTGGCGACGTGGTTGTTCAGCAACCGCTTCACTGCCGAGGAGCGCGGCACCGCCGGTGCCGCCGGCGTGCTCGGCCTGAGCTTCGTGACCGAGGGGGCTATTCCCTACGCGGCACGCGATCCGCTGCGCACCATTCCTGCGCTGATCCTCGGCTCGGCAGTGGCCGGTGCGATCTCGATGGCCGCAGGCGTCGAGTTGAAGGTGCCGCACGGCGGTGTGTTCGTGCTGCCGATCCCGAACGCGGTCACCCATCTTGGTGTCTACCTGCTGGCGCTGTTGGCCGGCGTGGCAGTCACCGCGATTGCACTGCGCATCCTCAAGAAGCCGGTCACGGCCCCCACTCTGTAAAAGGAACCCCGCCCATGACCTGCCCTTCCTGCCGCCTGGTGCCGCTAGCGATCCTGCTGGCCCTGCCCTCACTGGCCGTAGCTGCCAACGCGAGTGATGCCCTCACTCCCAAACTGGCTTACACCGGCGAGGCGGCCGCCACGCTCGATGGTGGCAAGCGCAGCGGCACCGCTTACGCCGGCCAGCTGATGTTCGGCGCCGATGTTGACCTCGACGCTGCGTTCGGCTGGCGGGGGGCAACGATCAGGGCCTATGGCATCAATCGCCACGGCACCAACCTCGCCAACAGCAGCACCGGCAACAGCACCTCGGTGCAGGAAATCTACGGCGGCCAGGGCACGCGCCTGGCCAACCTGACCCTGGAGCAGAAACTGCTGGATGACCGGGTGGTACTGGAGGCCGGTCGCAGCGTCGCCAACATCCACCACCTCGGGTCGGAGCTGTGCCAGTACTTCCAGGGCAACTCGGCGTGCGGCAACCCGACCTACGTGTTCCGCACCAGCAGTTTCACCTGGTGGCCGGTGTCGAGCTGGATGGCCGATGCCACGGCCTGGGTGACGCCCGATGTCTATGTTCGCATCGGTGCCTATCAGGTCGATCCCAGCCAGGCCGAGGATGGCCAGCATGGCCTGAAGTGGAACACGAACCAGGCCACCGGCTGGATCGTGCCCTACACGATCGGCTGGCGCAGCCCTGCTTCGGCACGACTGAAAGCCCGCTACGAACTCGGTGGCTGGCAGGACAACTCGACCTATCGCGATCCGCTGCGCGATGCCAACGGCATTCCCGCGCTGCTCAGTGGCCAGGAGTACGCGGCACGCCACGGTCGCTCCGGTGCGTTCGCGCGCTTCGAGCAGCAGCTTACCGGCGATGGCAATGGCCGCGGCCTGACCCTTTTCGGCGCGGCGCTCAAGGGTACCTCCGGGCAGCTGATCGAGGATCACTTCCTGCAGGCCGGGCTTGTGCAGAAAGGCACGTTCGCCGGCCGGCCGCAGGACAGCATCGGCTTCGTCGTCACCCGGCAGAAGTACAGCGACATCGCGCTGGAGAACCTCCGCCTGGCCCGCGCTGCCGCCGGCGGCAGCGGCACCCCGCACGGAAGCCAGGTGATGATGGAGCTGAGCTATGGCATCCAGCTCACCCCGCAACTCAGGATTGCACCGAACCTGCACTACATCGTGCATCCGGACCAGTTCAATGAACCTGCGCGGCAGCGGGACCTGCCGAATGCATTGATCGCGGGCATGCGGGTTGACTGGAACCTGTAGCAGATCGCACGTGGTGGTGAGGCGCTGCCCGTGTCAGGCACCAGGGTCCGCAACCGGTCCGGGCGGCGCACCGACACTCTGGCCGGGCTTCAGCTGCTGTCCGCCACCCACGCCAGTTCGAACGTCAACGCGAGGCGCTGGCCAGGCTCCAGCCGGTGCGGTGCCAGCGTGAAGCCGTCCGGCGGGCCGCTCTGCGGTTCGACACAGGTGGCGTGCGGCGCAGCGTCGTAGACCACCCAGTGGTCGTGGTCCGACCTCAGCCGCAGGCTCTGGCCTTCGCGTACCAGCGTGATGTCACCGTCGGCAATGAAGCAGTCATCCCAGGGGCCGGTGGTGGGCTCCACGTGGGGCAGCGTGGCAATACCTTCCCTGTCCCGCGGATACATCGAGCGAGGATTGAACAGCAACCGGTCCGGCTTCCGGAACCAGGGGTGCCAACCCAGCACCGCCGGCATCGCCTGCTCGCCGGCCTGGACCGAGAGGCGCAGCTGCAGGCTATGAGGGTGCAGGCTCACTTCCTGGAGGGCGACGCCACCGAAGGGCCAGTACCTGTCGCGTGGCAGCGTCAGCGAGAGCGTGGCCGTGGCCATCTCCATGCGCTCGACCTGCCAGGGTCGCGAGAAGCCCACCCCATGGATGGCGTGCCCCCCGAAATTGAGCGGCAGCGCATGCGGCGCGCCGTCGAAGCGGAACTGTCCCTGGCGGATACGCCCGGCCCACGGCACCATCGGGTAGCAGCCCCAGGCGATCGCCGCCGCCCCGGTCTCCTGCGCGTCCACCAGCCATTCCACGCCCCGGTAACGCAGGTGCGCGATGCGCCCGCCCGCCCCTGCGGCGAGCGCAACCTCCAGTTCGCCGCACCTCAACCAGTGCAGCTCACCGGCCGGCAGCGGGGCCAGCGCATCATCCCTCGGCAACATGCGCTCAGGCCCCATAGGGATTGATCGTGCGGATGCTTCCGTCCGGCTCCATGTGCAGCGGCGTGCACTTGGCCGAGCGCAGGTGGGTGATGCCGCCGGACATCAGCGCATCGTGATAGAACAGGTACCACTGTCCCTGGAACTGGCAGATGGAGTGGTGGGTGGTCCAACCGACCACGGGGGTGAGGATCACGCCAGCATAGGTGAACGGCCCGTACGGGCTGTCTCCCACGGCGTAGCACAGCTGGTGGGTGTTGCCAGTGGAGTACGACAGGTAGTAGCGACCCTGGTACCTGTGCAGCCACGGACCCTCGAAGAAGCGGCGCGCGTGGTCGTCCGCACGCAGCGGCTGGCCATGCTCATCCAGGATCTGCACTTCGCGGGTAGGCTCGGCCAGCTCGGTCATGCCGGCATCCAGGCGGCCCACGCGCGGCCCCAGGGCCGGTGCGCTGCCCTCGGGTTCCTCGTGTGCCACGTCGTACTGGTTGTCACGATACTTCTGCAGTTGCCCGCCCCAGATGCCGCCGAAGTACAGGTAGTGGCTGCCATCCTCGTCTTCGAACACGGCCGGGTCGATCGAGTACGCGCCCTTGATCGGCTCCGGTTGAGGCACGAACGGGCCCTCCGGTCGCGCACCGATTGCCACGCCGATGCGGAACCGGCCCTCGGCGTCCTTGGCCGGGAAGTACAGGTAGTAGCGGCCATCGCGACAGGCGGCATCGGGAGCCCACATCTGTTTCCGCGCCCACGGCACGTCGCGCACGTGCAACGCCATGCCGCAATCGACGGCGGTGCCGTCGGGCGTATCCATCTTCAGCACATGGTAATCCTGCATGCCGAAGTGGCCGCCTTCATCGTCGAATGGCTGGCCACCGTCGATGTCGTGCGACGGATAGATGTACAGGCGCCCCTCGAACACGTGCGCCGAAGGGTCGGCGGTGTAGATGTGGGTCACCAGCGGTTGCGAAATGGCGTGTGCGCTGAGCTGCGCGAGACGGGCTTCGCTGGCCTGGCCGTCTTCACCGGCAGAGAGATCGATCATGGTTGTCATCTTGGAGTTACGCGGAGGCGTCGGCGGAACGGCGACGCAGGTGGAGATCCTGCTCGATGCGGGTTTCCGCGCGCTTGTCGATCCGGTAGAAGAACAGCAGCGCCACGGCGAGCAGGAACGGAAGGGAGCAATAGACGCTTACGGTCAGGCGGATGCCCTGCACCACGGCCTCAGGCTGCTGCACCAGGCCTGCCTGGTAGCCGTAGTGGGCAAGGATCGCGGCGACCAGCGCGCCGCCGACACTGAGGCCGATCTTCAGCCCGCACAACATCGCCGAGAAGATGATCGCCGTTGCCCTTCGATGGTTCTTCCACTCTGAGTAGTCCGCGACGTCGGCGATCATCGCCCACAGCAACGGGATGGTGATGCCATAGCAGAAGCCATGCAGCATGAAGGCTGCAAACGCCACCGCCACCGCCGTGGGTGGGAACAGGTAGAAGGCCAGCAGGAACAGGGTCGAAACAAACAAGGCGCCACCGAAGACATCGCGCTTGCCGAAGCGATCCGCCAGCCGCCGCGATGCACCAATACCCAGGATCATGCAGAGGATGCCGCACGCGTTGAACAGGCTGAACGCCGAGGTGGCCGCGTCCTTCGGCCAGGTGAACGCTGCGAAACCGGCGCTGGCGAGGGCGCCATTCAATGCACTGATCAGGCCATTGAAGCCTGAGTTTTCCAGGAAGCTGGCCAGCGCCGCTTCGCTCATGTAGTACTGGAAGTAATAGATGTAGGTGCCGCCTTTCAACGCCAGGTTGATGAACACCAGCACGGTCAGCGCCAGCATCACCTGCCACGGGCGGTTGTGCAGCAGGTCCGACAGGTCCTGCACTATGCCGCCGGTCTGCTCGCGCGTCGGCACGATGCGTTCGCGGGTGGTGGCGAAGGTGATCAGGAAGAACACTGTTCCGATCAGTGCGAAGGCGGTCATGACCTGTTCGAAGCCGCGCACCCGGTCGCCGTCACCCAGAATCAGCACCAGCGGCATCAGCAGCACCTGGATGATGAACTGCGCGATCATCACGGCCACGAAGCGGTAAGCCGAAAGGCTGTTGCGCTGCGCCATGCTGCCGGTCAGCACGCCGCTCAGCGCCGAGTACGGCAGGTTGTTCGCAGCGTAAACGCAGACCAGCAGCGCGTAGGTGCCCAGTGCATAGATCACCTTTCCGTGCTCGCCCAGGTCCGGGGTGCTGAACGCCAGCAGGGACAGCACGCCAAAGGGGATGGCCGTCCACAGGATCCACGGGCGGAAGCGGCCCCAGCGGGTGGACGTTCGGTCAGCCGCGATGCCGATCAACGGCGTGAACACGAACGCACCCAGCAGGCCGACCACAAAGATGATCGTGGCCGCGGTCGCCGCTGGCAGGCGGTAGACGTCGGTGTAGAAGAATGCCAGGTAGGTGATCAGGGTCTGGAAGATCAGGTTGGCAGCGAGATCGCCCAGGCTGTAGCCGAGCTTCTCGCGTACCGATAGCGCGTGTTCAGTGCTTGCCATGCAGCGGACGTCCTGGAAAAGGGATCTGGTCGAAGGGGAACCGATGCCAACGAGGGCGATCAGTCATGCGCGGGCACCACGGTGAACCTGCCCTGCGCACGTATATCGGCACTGGACGCCCCTACCCTGACCTCGTAGGCACCGGGCTGCACCGCGTACGCCGCACGCGCTTCGTCATAGTGGCGCAGGGCCTGCGCTGCTTGCAGGGTGAACGTCACCGTGCGGCGTTCGCCCGGAGCCAGATGGACCCGCTGGAAGCCGCGCAGTTCCTGCACGGCATCACCGCCAGCGGCGTGTTCGCGCCGCACGTACAGCTGTACCACTTCGTCACCGCTGCGCGTGCCTGCGTTGGCCACATCCACCGCCACGCCCAGGCGGCCATCGGCGCGGAGGCTGTCTGCATCGAGGCGAAGCGTTCCATAGTCGAATCGCGTATACGACAGACCGTGACCGAACGGATACAGCGGCGTACCGCGGAAGTAGCGGTAGGTGCGGCCCTCCATGGCGTAGTCGTCGAATGCCGGCATTGCTTCGCCGGCCTGGTAGAACGTGACCGGCAAACGGCCGGCGGGATTGACATCGCCGAACAGCGCCTGGCCGACGGCGGTGCCGCCGCGCTGCCCGGGGTACCAGCTCATCAGGATCGCCGGCAGATGCGCCTGCGCCCAGTCCACGGCGATGGCCGAGCCGCCGGTGAGTACCATCACCACCGGCTTGCCGGTAGCGTGCAGGGCCTCCAGCAGCGTGCGCTGCGGCGCGGGCAACCGCAGGTCGGTGCGGTCGCCACCGGCAAAGCCGGGATAGTTGACCGTCATTTCCTCGCCTTCGACATCGCCGGTGAGTCCACCGACGAACACCACCACATCGGCCTCGCGTGCGGCATCGAGCGCTTCATCGAACGGCGCCTTGGCACCGGGCATGCGCCACCCCAGGCGCACGCCGGCATCGCGCTGGTCGTCGTAGTATTCCAGTTTCAGGTCATAGGCACGCCCCGCCTGCAGGTCGAGTTCGACACCCTCGGCATGCAGGCGATCCGTGTTCACCCAGTGATCGATCACACGCTTCCCGTCAAGGTACAGGCGGTAGCCATCATCGCCGGCCACCTCCAGCCGGTAGCGACCGGACACGGGCGGCAGCAGTTGGCCGCTCCAGCGGATGCTGAAGCGGTCGTTGGGAATCCCCTGCCCCGGTGCCGCTTCGCCGCGTGCCAGCAGGTTGTCGGTCGGCGAGCCCCGGTCCCAGCGGAAGCCGATCTGCGCGTCGGTCCGCACCAGGGCCGGAGTGCCAGACAGGTCGGGCGTGCGGAAGTACTCGCCGCGCAGGCCGCGCTCGGGCGAGTCCGCCGAGGGCCGCAGGAAGGTCGGCTCGATCAACGGCGTTGCACCGGGATCGTCGCGCCCTTCTACCAGGTCCACGCCACGCGCATACCGCACCTCAGCGCCCTTGGCCGCCTCGCGTATGCCCTGCAGGATCGTGACCGGCGCGGCCGGTGTGCCGAAGTAGTTGCCGAGCAGCGCCATGGTGTCGTCGGCGGTGGGTCCAACCACGGCAATGCGCTTGGTGTCGCGCGACAGCGGCAGGATGCCATCGTTCTTCAGCAGCACCAGCGATGCCTGCGCGGCCTTGAGCGCGAGCGCATCATGGGCCGGCGCCTGGTTCACCGAGGCCGGAATGCGCGCCCAGCGCACCCGCTCCGGCGGATCGAACATGCCCAGGCGCATCCGTGCGGTGAACAGGCGGGTTACCGCATCGTCGATCTCCGCTTCGCTGATCAGCCCCTGGCGCACTGCCGCAGGCAGCGTTGCGTACTCCTGGCCGCATTCCAGCTCCGTGCCGTTCCTGACCGCCAGCGCCGCGGCGGCTTCGCGCGTGGCGACGATACGGTGGTGCTTCCAGATGTCGACGATGGCCCAGCAGTCCGAGACCACGTAGCCCTTGAAGCCCCAGTCGCGTCGCAGCAGATCGCGCAGCAGGAAGCGGCTGGCGCTGGCGGACTCGCCGTACACGCGGTTGTAGGCGCCCATGACCGCATCCACTTCGCCTTCCTTCACCAGCGCCTCGAACGCCGGCAGGTAGGTGTCGTAGAGGTCGCGCCGGCTGGGGCGTGCATCGAAGTGATGGCGGTCGGCCTCCGGTCCGCTGTGCACGGCCAGATGCTTGGCGGTGGCGTCCAGCTTGCGGTAGACGGGGTCGTCGCCCTGCAGGCCGCGTACGAAGGCCACGCCCATGCGCGCGGTGAGGTAGGGATCCTCGCCGTAGGTCTCCTGTCCGCGACCCCAGCGCGGGTCGCGGAAGATGTTGACGTTCGGCGACCAGAAGGTCAGGCCCTGGTAACGGCCATGCGCGCTTTCGCGGAGGAACTGGTGGTGCTTTGCGCGGGCCTCGTCGCTGATGGTCGTGGCCACCTGCCCCATCAACGGTACATCGAAGGTCGCGGCCAGGCCGATTGCCTGCGGAAACACCGTGGCCTGCCCTGCCCGTGCCACGCCATGCAACCCCTCATTCCACCAGTCGTAGGCGGGCACACCCAGCCGTTCGATTGCCGGCGCGGCATTCTGCATCTGCGCGGCCTTCTCTTCCAGGGTCATCTGCGCGACGAGTGCGGCGGCCCGTTGCTCGAAGCTTGCCGAGACATCCAGCCAGGGCCGTGGCGCGGCCGCGGATGCAGCGGCCGCCACGCAGCTCAGGACGAACACGGTGGCCCGGCCACGCCACGTACGGCGGCGGGTCCTGGACGAAATCGACAGTCTCATTTGCTTCTCCCGGTGCGCTCGTCGCGCGCGAAGGGACCCAACAGTGCGCCCACGAAGCCGCCTGCCCGGTCCGTACTCAGGACGGTGCCGTCCACGTCGCCTGCGAGCAGTTGCCAGCCCTGCCCGTCGCCGATGTCGAACGAGAACGCGTAGTCGCCCTCGTTGCCGGCAATCTTCAGGCGCAGCGCTGCAGACGCCGGCACGTCATGGCTGGCCAGCGTCCGCGTGCTGCCACCCCCGTCACGCGCTTCGAGAAAGAGCGAGAGGCGCCCCCCGCCAAGGTCACGAACGCCGAGGAAGTACCAGTACGCCTCGCTCTGGAACGCCGCCAGACCGGCGGCGACACCGGGGGCTGGCGGGGTCATCGCGGTGCTCGCCTCGAAGCGCAGGTGCTGCTGGCGCCGGCCGAGAAATGCCGGATTGCGCAACGTGTCCAGATCCTCGGCAAGCGGGTGCACGGCCAGCATGCCGGGGCGCTTGTGCAGGTCAGCCCAGGCATGCCTGGGCACGCGCACGCGCAGCCACTGGCGATCGAGCGCTGGGCCATCAAAATTGTCGCGCGCCACGAAATTGCCGGTCGACGGGGCCTGCGATGCCTCGCCCTGCATCCATGACGGCGCCTCGGCCACGTAGGGAATGGCCTGGTCGGTCGGCAGGATCTGCGGCCAGCCATCCTGCCATCGCACCGGCAACAGGTAGGTCTCGCGCCCGGTGTTGTAGTGGCGCTTCTGATAGTTGCGGCTGGCCAGGAACACCGCCCACCACGAGCCATCCGGGCCTTCGACCAGGTCGGCGTGGCCGGCATTGGTGATCGGAAGCGGACGGTCGTCCGGCAGCTCGCGCTGGGTCAGGATCGGATTGCCCGCATAGGCAACGTAGGGTCCCCACACCGCGCGGCTGCGCAGCACCACCTGCGAATGCTGCGGCCCGGTACCCCCTTCAGCGTCGGACAGGTAGTACCAGCCCTCCCGCTTGTAGATGTGCGGTCCCTCGATCCAGATCGGATTCTTCGCTGGCTCCACGCCTCCATCAACCAGCACCCGGCGTGGCCCGACCGGCTTGAATGCCGCCAGATCGATCTGCTGCATCCAGATGGCGCGGTGCCCGTCGTAGCGCGGCGGACCGGGCGGTGCATCGTTGTTGATCAGGTACACCTTGCCGTCGTCGTCGAAAAACAGTGATGGATCGATGCCATCAATGCCGGGCAGCCAGTGCGGATCGGACCACGGCCCGGCCGGGTCGCGCGCAGTGGCAATGAAGTTGCCGCCGCTGTCGGTGGCCGTGGTCACCACGTAGAAGACCCCGTCGTGGTACTCGATTGTGGGGGCAAAGATGCCGCGCGAGACGCTCAGCCCGTCGAAATCCAACTGCGTGGGGCGGTCAATCACATTGCCGATCTGCTTCCAGTGCACCAGGTCAGCACTCTCGAACACCGGAATGCCCGGGAAGTAGGTGAAGCTGGAATTGACCAGATAGAACCGGCCGTTCGCGCGCACGATGCTGGGATCGGCATGGAAGCCGGCCAGTACCGGATTGCGGTAGTGCCCGGCCGGCAGCGGCACTTCAAACGCCTGGTCATTGCCGCGGTACTCGAACCAGTCGAAGTACACCGGCGGAGCGTCCGGCGGCGCGCTGGCCCGGGCGGCTGCGGCCGACAGCAGGAACACTGCCGCCAGCAGCTGGCGCGCCATGGATCTCAGGCCGGCCCTGTCGCGGGCCACAGGGGACTGCGTAGACAACGTCATCATCGTCGGGCCTCGGCTTCGGCAATGGGAAGTTCGAACGGGCCGGCCGGCGCCCCGCTGCGATCGCGCAGCGTGCACACCGGGCCATCGGCCCAGCAGTAGCGGACATGCGTTGCGCGCGTGGACAGCGGGCCTCGCAGCAGGATCCGGCGCGCATCCAGTTCGGCGTCGGCGTACTCGCAGTGGCGCGCATGGCCCTTGGCCTCGCACAGTTCAAAGCCGATCGGACGCAGCGCACCGCTTGCGGTGAGCGCGCCTTCGACATCCTCGAACGCAATGGCCACGGCCGTGGGCGTCCGCACGGCCGTGACCGCCCGCGGACCTGACGGTGCCAGATCCTGCTCGCCGTACACCACGTGGCGGGCCATGCGCGCCAGGCGGCGCCCGAGCTCCTGCTTGTTCGGCGGGTGGATGTCGTAGGCATCGCCGATGTCGATGGCGATGGCGAGCCCGCTCTGCGCATCCTCGGCTGCGACGCGCCGCTGCGCCTCGCGCACCTGCGCCCAACCGCTGTCGGCGGGCGAAACCGGTGGCGGGCCATAGCTGGCCAGCTGCACGAGCAGCAGTGGCGTGCGCGCACCGAACTGACGCCGCCAATCCTCGCGCAGCGCACGCAACCGCGCAGCGTATGCCGCACCATCACCGGTGTTCGATTCACCCTGGTACCACAGCATGCCGCGCAGCCCGAAACCGCCGAGCGGTGCGATCATTCCGTTGTACAGCGTCGACAACCCGGTGGCGGCCTGCCAGGGGGCAAATGGCGGCGCCTGTTGGCCCGGCGCCACCCGGTACTTCCAAGGACCCTGCAGTGCCACCCGCTCACCGTTGTCGAACTGCAGGCCGTATGCCGTGGCGGGGCCAGCCAGGCCGCCTTCACCGTAGGTGTCGAGCACGTTGACCGCAATGCTGTTGGACCCTGCCTTCAGCAGGCCGCTGGGCAACGGGTAGCGCCTCCCGCCGGTGCCGTACTGGCTGCCCACGGAGACGCCGTTCACCCAGGTCACGTCCGCCTCGTCGGCCGATGCCAGCTCCAGGGTCGCGCCGCGTGCAGCCTGTTCAGCGCCCAGCACCACCTGCGTGCGATACCAGACCATACCGTTGTAGTCGGCAAGCGCGGGCACGTTCCACCGCTCCCACGCCCCCAGCGCGGCCGGTGCGCGTGACCAGCCGCCGTCATCGGTGTCTGCGCGCCAAGGTGCGTCGCCGGGCAGCGCGCCTTCACGCATGGCCCACCAGTGCTGCCAGTAGCGGCCCCAGGCTGCCCGTGCCTCCAGCGGATCACGCGCAGACCGCGCGAGGATATCGAGTGCCTCGTCCAGGCTATCCTGCCCTCGCAGTGCACCCACGCTGGTCCAGGCCTCGATCCGCGAGCCCCCCCACGCCGCCTCGATCAGCCCCATCGGCACGTCGACGGTGCGCTGCAGTTCGCGCGCGAAGTAGAAGCAGGTGGCGGAGAAATCGCGCACCGTATCAGGCGTTGCCGATGTCCAGGCAGTGCTGCCGTTGAAGCTCTCCCGTGCCTGCACGGCGGCGTGCTGCGGCACGGTGAACAGCCGGATCCGTGGCATCGTGGCTGCGGCGATCTCGCTGGCTGCGTTGAGCGAGCGCCACACCGGCAACTCCATGTTCGACTGGCCCGAGCACAGCCATACGTCGCCGACCAGCACGTCGCGCGCCATCTCCCGACGTGTCCCGGCGCTTACTTCCAGCGTGTGCGGACCGCCTGCGGCCACCGGGGGCAGCGTTGCCTGCCAGCGGCCTGCGGCGTCCGCCCGGGTGCCTACCGCCTGCCCGGCAAACGTCACGGAAACCGGCTGCAGAGGGCCTGCGTGCCCCCAGACCACAATGGGCTGGTCACGCTGCAGGACGGCGTGATCGCTGAACAGCGGATGCAGCAATCCCGTCGTTTCCCGCGCCGCGGCCGGCATCGCCACCACTGCCGCAGCCATCATCAACAGCGCACACCCGACCGCTCCGAACCTGCTCATCGGCCATCCCCCGGTGCGGACGGAAACTGCAAGGCCTGGTAGTACGACAACGGATGCGGCGGTGGTTGTTCGCCCGCGGGCAGCGGGCGGCCACTGAGCGACTGGAAGTACGCCACGCTGGCGTCACGCCACCATTGCGCTTCGTCGTGCTGGATCTGCAGGAACGCCGCGACGTGCCGATGCCGCTGCGGATCGATCCGGTCGCGCAGGCCGGCCCAGGTCGCCTGCATCGACTGCACCTGGCGCACGCCGCGCGAATAGCGCCCGACCAGTTCGTCCCAGAGCGTCCTGCCCGAGCGCATGCGGTGATCCCACGGCACATGATGGAACCACAGCAGCAGCGACTCGGGCACCCGCTCGGGGTCGCCATAGACCTCGGCGACCTGCGGGGCGTACTGGCCCACGGCGTTGCTCCCGCCGGCGCTGCGATCAAAACCGATGCCCTTGCTATCTGCGCGGTGGTAGTACACCGACGTCCAGTCTGCACGCGGGCCGCCGTCCACCCAGGGGCCGGGGCCGTAGTGATGGCCGCGTGCCATGAGGTGATGCAGGCCCAGCGGCGTCATGTAATCCACCACCGCCTCGCGCGAGTCCATCATCATCCGCACGATCGGGCCGGTCACCTGCGGGTCGGGCGAGAACGTCAGCGCTGCCCAGTCTTCGGCAATCGCACGCGCGGATTGCTGCGGGTTCCAGGCCAGTCGGCCGAAGGCGTACCAGTTGGCCTGGTCGAGGTGCGAGCCACTCCAGGTACGGTCCATGCCGATGTTGGCGACGCCGGCGATACCGGTCAGTGCGTGGCCCTCCAGCGAACCATCGACCACGCGGGCAACCGTGGACCCTTCGCCACGGGCATGGGTGTCGGCCTGCAGCACTTCTTCGTAGAGCGTTCCCAGGTAGGCCAGGTGCGTCGCAAAGCCCAGGTATTCCTTGGTGATCTGCAGCTCCATCATCAGCGGCGTGCGTGGCATCGCGCCGAACAACGGATGGAACGGCTCGCGCGGCTGGAAGTCGATGGGGCCGTTCTTCACCTGCACGATCACGTTGGGCCGGAAGGCGCCGTCCAGCCCGACAAACTCGCTGTACGCCTGCTTGGCGCGATCCTCGGGGGCCTCGTGCGAATACACGAAGGCCCGCCACATCACCACGCCGTTGTAGGGCGCCAGCGCGTCGGCCAGCAGGTTGGCGCCGTCGGCATGGGAACGACCGTAATCCTGCGGGCCGGGTTGCCCCTCCGAGTTCGCCTTGACCAGGAAGCCGCCGAAATCCGGAATGCGCGCATGGATCTCATCGACCTTGTCGCGCCACCAGCGCCGCACGCCGGGATCCAACGGGTCAGCCGTCGCCAGGCCGCCGAGCTCGATGGGCGCACTGAAGCGTGCGCTCAGGTAGACGCGGATGCCATAGGGGCGGAACAGGTCAGCCAGCGCGGCGGCCTTGGCCAGATAGGCCGGCGACAGGCTCAGCGCACTGGCGTTGACGTTGTTGAGGACGGTGCCGTTGATGCCGAGCGAAGCGTTGGCACGGGCGTAGTCGGTGTAGCGCGGGTCACGCCATTGCGGCAACGTCTGCCAGTCCCATAGCGAGCTGCCCGCATAGCCACGCTCGACGTAGCGGTCCAGATTGTCCCAATGGTCGAGCACGCGCAGTGCGACCCGCGGCGACTCCCGCACGTCCAGGCCCTGCAGCGGCATGCCACGCTGCAACAGGCGCAGCAGGTGGAACATTCCATACAGCACGCCGACATCCCGGCGTGCCGCCACCAGCAGCACATCGCGCCCCCCGGTCCGGACCTGCCGGATCAGGAAGCCCTCGTCGCCCAACGTGGCGATCTCGTTGCCGAACGCGGCGACCAGCGCCGAAGACTGCGGCGTACCCAGCACCAGGGCATGGTCAGTAGTGATTGCCGTTCGCATTGGCGGGGCCGTTCCCAGCAATCCAGAAAGGCTACGCGCAAGCTCGTCGCGGGTGGCGCGCTGCATCGGCGTGCCATCCGGGGCCACCACTTCGGCCAGCTGCCGCCGGTAGACGGCAGCGACCGTTGTGGCAAGCGGCTGGTAGCGCATCCACAGCCTGTAGCCATCCTCCGCCCGTGCCCCGCCAGCACAGGCCAGCAGTGCGAGCACGGCGCACAGGCGCGTGCCGACAGCACGCAACAACGGCGTTAACATGCGCCTTTGTAAACTACGTTCGGGCCCGGAGCAGCGCATCATCGTCCTTCGCACCCGCGCGGCAGCGCCACCAAGAACAAAGGGATCGTGCATTGGACAAGCCGAAGAAATCGGTTCGCCGCAGAACCGCAGGCGTGACGATCGACGAGGTTGCGGCCCTTGCCGGCGTTTCGCCGATGACCGTGTCGCGGGTGATCAACCAGGGCAAGGTGCGCGACGTCACCCGCGAACGCGTGCTGCGCGCCGTGCGTGAGCTCGGCTATACACCCAATCTTGCCGCCAGTTCGCTGGCCGCCGCACAGCACACGCGCATTGCGCTGATCTACACCAACCCCAGCGGCGCCTACCTGCGCGAACTGCTGGTGGGCCTGCTGCGCGTCGCCTCCAGTTCCGCCATCCAGCTGGTCATCGACTACTGGGACAACCTGGATGCCGAATCCGAACGCAAGGCGGCGCGTGCGCTCGCCGGACGCGTCGACGGGGTGATCCTGCCGCCACCCCTGTGCGAATCGCAGGCCGCCGTAAGCGAACTGGTCAAGGCAGTCATTCCGGTCGTGGCCATCGCATCGGGGCGCCTGAGCGAGGCCCTGTCCTGCGTCCGCATCGACGATTTCAGTGCCGGCAAGGAAATGACCGATCACCTGCTTCGGCAGGGACACACCCGCATCGGTTTCATCCGTGGGCGCGATGACCTGAGCGCAAGTGCGCTCCGCTACGACGGCTTCGTCACCGCCCTGCGCGAGGCCGGGCTGGCGGTGGAGCCTGGCCTGGTCCAGCACGGTGACTACACCTACCGGTCCGGCCTGGCTGCCGCCGAAAAGCTGTTGTCCCAACGCCGCCCACCGACCGCGATTTTCGCCAGCAACGACGACATGGGCGCTGCCGCCATCTCCGTCGCGCACCGGCGCGGGCTGGAAGTGCCGCGCGACCTGTCGGTCGTGGGTTTCGATGACACCTCGGCCGCCACCACCGTGTGGCCGGAACTGACCACGATCCACCAGCCCATCGCCTCGATGGCCAACGCGGCCGTCGACATCCTGCTGCGCACCATCCGCCGTCCGGCGGCGGACGCAACGGTGCTGCGCGATCATGTGATGCCGCATCGGCTGATCGCACGCGATTCGGTCGCCGTGCCGCCCCGGCGGCGGTAGCGCAGGCATCATGCTCCGCATCCGAGGGTGACCTCGGCTTCGTTCAGTGCGCCCAGCGCGACGCGTGACACGGAGATCGTCATCGCATCGCCCGTCACCACCGACCACGGTCGGTCGATCGCGTCCATCCTTGCACCCGCCCTGGCCAGGCACTTCAGCGGCACGCCGACACGCTTCCACTGGCCCTGTGGAAGCGCCGCCAACGCCGGCCCGATGGCGACGCGCGCCGAGCAGCCCGCACTGCAGCCCACCGACAGCCACGCCTCACCCTTCGGGGCTGCGTCCACCCGTAGCGTGGTCAGCAGCATCAGGTCGCCGTTGGATTCGCGCTGCAGGTCCAGCGCCGTGTGCGACTGCAGTGCAGCGACGGCCTCGCCCTTGCCCGACCAGGCCAGGCGTCGCCCATCCTCCTGCGCCAGATGATCCACGCCGGTGATCTTCAGCCGATCATCTGGCAATGCATCCGGCACGCGGGTCACGGTCAGGCCCTGGCCTGCGGCCTGCTCAAGGCGCAGCGCCATGCCGGGGCCTGCATCACCGCGCGCGAAGAACACGCCGGTCGCCCCCTCGTTGCCGCTCACGCCTGATGCTTCCGGCAGCGCGGCCAGGTCGCCGTTGTCGGCGTAGGTCAGGCCGAAGCCGAACGCAAACAACGGATCGTAGTCCTTCTGGCCAACGTTGTTGGCGTACTGGGTGGCGGTGCGCGGCCAGCTGAAACTGAGCTTGCCCTTGAAATCGTGCTGCACGCGGCCATCGCTTCCGCGCAGCAGTACATCGGCAATGCCGGCGCCTTCCGAACCCGGCAGCCATGCAGCCACGAAGGCATCGGCGGCATTGATTTCCCGGTTCACCCAAAGTGGCCGCCCGCTCAGGAAGACCGCGACAACCGGTATGCCATCGGCCTTGAGCCGCTTGAGCAGCGCCAGGTCCGTTTCGTTGCCGGGCTTGTAGGCCAGCGTCGGCCGGTCTCCCTGGAATTCGGCATAGGGGTCCTCGCCAAACACCACCACCGCCACATCGGGCTTCACTGCATAGCGACCGTCGACGGAAAGCACGGCTTCACCACCCGCCGCGCTGGCCTGGCGCGCGATGCCCTCGTAGATCGTGTCCGCATTGGGGAAGTCCTTGCGGGTGGTGCCCGTGCCCTGCCAGTTGAGCGTCCAGCCGCCGGCCTGCTTGCCGACATCGTCGGCACCGTCGCCGGCCACGAGGATCAGCTGCTTCGGCGACAGCGGCAGGAGGCCGTTCTGGTTCTTCAGCAGGACCAGCGATTCGCGCACGGCCTGCCGGGCAACCGCGCGATGTGCCGGCGCGCCGATCAGTGCGAACTGCCCGCCGACGGCCCGCGTGGATGGCCTGCCGGCCTCGAACAGCCCAAGGCGGAACTTGACCCGCAGGATCCGGCGCACCGCATCGTCCAGGCGTTGCGGCGTGATCCGCCCATCCTTCACCGCAGCCAGCGTCGTCTCGTAGAACCCCTTCCAGCTGTCCGAGGCCATCGCCATGTCCAAGCCTGCGTTGATCGTGGCCGGGCAGTCTGTGGTGGTGCAGCCCTTGACCTGTCCATGACCATTCCAGTCACCCACCACGAAGCCGCCGAAGTTCATGCGGCCCTTGAGCACATCGGTGAGGTAATGCCGGTGCCCATGCATCTTTTCGCCGTTGACACTGTTGAACGACGCCATCGCGGTCTGCGCGCCGGCGGCGATTGCCGGCGGATATCCGGCGGCGTGGATGCGCACCAGGTCTGACTCGCTGATGCGGGTGTCGCCCTGGTCCTTGCCGTCAGTGGTGCCGCCATCGCCCAGGAAGTGCTTCACCGAGGCGATCACATGGCGGCCATCGAGGAACTCCGGCGTTCCCACCCTGCCCTGCAATCCCTCCACCATGGCGGCGGCATAGCTGGCCACCACGTCCGGCGACTCGGAGTAGCCTTCGTAGGTGCGTCCCCAGCGATCATCCTGGGGTACGGCAACGGTCGGCGCGAACGTCCATTCCATGCCGGTGACGCGGGTCTCCAGCGCGGTGATGCCACCGATCTGCCGCAGCAGCTCCGGATTGCGCGTGGCGCCCAGCCCGATGTTGTGCGGGAACAACGTGGCGCCAATGATGTTGCTCTGCCCGTGCACGGCATCGATGCCGAACAGCAGCGGAATGGCCTTGCCGCCTTTCGAAGTGTCCATCGAAGCGTCGTAGAAGGCGTCGGCCAGCGCCAGCCATTGGGCCGGCGACGCGTCATAGCGGCCACCGGGATCGGAGTTGCCACCGGCCAGGATCGAGCCGAGCCGGTAGCGGCGCACATCGTCGGGGGTGACGCTGGCGATGTCACCCTGCACCAGCTGGCCGACCTTGTCCTCCACCGTCATGCCGGCCATCAGGTCGGTGATGCGCTTCTCCAGTGCCGGGTCCGCAGCCAGCGGCCAGGTGACCTCCGGCCAGGGATCGTTGTCGTTGGCTGCGGCGGCGGCAGCTCGGTCCTGGCCGCGGCAGCCGAGCAATCCCAGCATCAGTGCGGCGACCAGCGCGCCGCTGCGGTTTACGAAGGTCTGCGATGTCATGGCGCTCATCCTTCCATCTGCTCCAGTTCCTTGCCCTTGGTCTCGTGCACATGCCGGACGACGAAGATCACCGAGATCACGGCAGCGGCCAGGTAGATGCCGTAGGTGGCTGCCAGCCCTGCCGCGGCCAGCAGCATCGGGAACGTCACCGTGACCACGAAGTTGGAGGTCCACTGCGCCGCGCCGGCGACCGCCAGTGCCGAACCCCGGATCTGGTTCGGGAACATCTCGCCCAGCATCACCCACATCACCG